>NZ_JBFBEE010000020.1:0-168221 GCF_040683555.1 Streptomyces sp. NPDC093510 | reverse complement strand
CGTCCTGTCGGCCTGGGCGCGCATGCCCGAGGGGCTGACGTTCGAAGAGGCGGCCGGATATCCCTCCGTGGTGGAGACGGCGTTGCGCGCCCATAGAGCCCGTGTCAGCCGATGCGGTCGAGCACGATCGGGTTCGGCGTGCAGGCCGTGCCCGCAGGGGCGATGTCGAAGGAGCCGTCCAGGGACTGGAGCGCGTACGCGAAGCGGTCCGGCGTGTCCGTGTGCAGGGTCATGAGGGGCGCGCCCGCCTCGACGGAGTCGCCCGGCTTGGCGTGGAGTTCGACGCCCGCGCCCGCCTGGACGACGTCCTCCTTGCGGGCGCGGCCCGCACCGAGGCGCCAGGCGGCGACGCCGACGTCGTACGCGTCGAGGCGGGTCAGCACGCCGGACGACGGGGCGCGGACCACCTGCGTCTCCCGGGCCACCGGGAGCGTCGCGTCCGGGTCGCCGCCCTGCGCCGCGATCATGCGGCGCCACACGTCCATCGCGGAGCCGTCGGTGAGGGCCTTCGCGGGGTCGGCGTCCTTCAGGCCCGCCGCGTCCAGCATCTCGCGGGCCAACGCCAGAGTCAGTTCGACCACGTCCGCCGGGCCGCCGCCCGCCAGCACCTCCACCGACTCGCGGACCTCAAGCGCGTTGCCCGCCGTGAGGCCGAGCGGCGTCGACATGTCCGTGAGCAGGGCCACCGTACGGACACCGCTGTCCGTGCCCAACTCCACCATCGTGGAGGCCAGTTCGCGCGCGTCGTCCAGGTTCTTCATGAAGGCGCCCGTGCCGACCTTCACGTCCAGGACCAGCGAACCCGTGCCCTCGGCGATCTTCTTCGACATGATGGACGAGGCGATCAGCGGGATCGCCTCGACCGTGCCGGTCACGTCACGCAGGGCGTAGAGCTTCTTGTCGGCGGGGGCCAGGCCGTCGCCCGCCGCGCAGATCACCGAGCCGACGCCGTCGAGGACGTTCAGCATCTCCTCGTTGGAGAGCAGCGCGCGCCAGCCGGGGATGGCCTCCAGCTTGTCGAGGGTGCCGCCGGTGTGGCCGAGGCCGCGGCCCGAAAGCTGCGGGACGGCCGCGCCGCACGCGGCGACGAGCGGGGCGAGGGGCAGCGTGATCTTGTCGCCGACGCCGCCGGTGGAGTGCTTGTCGGCGGTCGGGCGGGACAGGGAGGAGAAGTCCATGCGCTCGCCGGACGCGATCATCGCGGCGGTCCAGCGGGCGATCTCCTTGCGGTTCATGCCGTTGAGCAGGATCGCCATCGCGAGGGCGGACATCTGCTCGTCGGCGACCGCGCCGCGGGTGTACGCGTCGATGACCCAGTCGATCTGCTCGTCGCTGAGTTCGCCCCGGTCGCGCTTGGTCCGGATGACAGAGATGACGTCCATGGCGGTCCTTCCAGCAGTACAACGGCGTACGTACGTAGATATGCCGCGACTCTACGCGCATAGAGCCGGGAGATGAAGGCGGCCCCGCACCCGAGATCGTCAAAGGGGCGGGGCCGTCCGTCAGTTGAGTCAGTTGAGGTGCTGCGGCCCGAACGCGTCGGGGAGCAGGTCCGCGAGCGTGCGTACGCCCGAGGCCGTCTCCAGGAGGAGCTCCGGGCCCCCGAACTCGTAGAGCAGCTGGCGGCAGCGGCCGCACGGCATCAGGATCTCGCCCTTGCCGTCCACACAGGTGAAGTGCGTGAGGCGGCCGCCACCGGTCAGCTGGAGCTGTGAGACGAGGCCGCACTCGGCGCACAGGCCGAGGCCGTACGACGCGTTCTCCACGTTGCAGCCGGAGACGGTCCTGCCGTCGTCGACCAGGGCCGCGGCGCCGACCGGGAAGCCCGAGTAGGGCGCGTACGCACGGGACATGGCCTCGCGCGCGGCCTCCCGCAGGGTTTCCCAGTCGGTGTCCGCGGCAACGGTCGTCACTTGCCCTGCCCCTTCCGGTACGGCATTCCGTCCGCCTTCGGCATCCGCAGCCGCTGGGCGGAGAGCGAGAGGACCAGCAGGGTCACCACGTACGGGGTGGCGGTGACGACCTGGTTGGGCACCTCGTCGGTCAAGCCGTACCACAGGAACATCAGCGCGGAGACGGCCGCGGTGATCGCCGCGGGGACGTACCGCTTGCGCCAGGCGAGGTAGATCGCGCCGATGACCAGCAGGATCGCGATGAGCAGGAGCAGCGCGTGGACGTTCGTGCCGCCGCCCCGGAGCTTCAGGCTGTCGGTGTAACCGAACAGGCCCGCGCCGAGCGCGAGGCCGCCCGGCATCCAGTTGCCGAAGATCATCGCGGCGAGGCCGATGTAGCCGCGGCCGCCGGTCTGGCCCTCCAGGTAGATGTTGGAGGCGACCAGGGAGAGGAACGCGCCGCCGAGGCCGGCGAGGCCGCCGGAGATGACGACGGCCAGGTACTTGTACTTGTAGACGTTCACGCCGAGCGACTCGGCGGCGATCGGGTTCTCGCCGCAGGAGCGCAGGCGGAGGCCGAACGAGGTGCGCCAGAGGATCCACCAGCTCAGCGGCACCATGGCGACCGCGATCACGGTCAGCGGGGACAGGTCGGTGAACAGGCCGCCGAACAGGCCCGCGAGGTCGGAGACCAGGAACCAGTGCTTGCCGTTGAGGTCGGCGAGCCAGTCGGAGAGGCCCGGCACGGAGAAGTTCCCGAGCGACTCGACGGGCGGCGACTGCTTCGACGTACCGCCCTCCTCGCCCTCGAAGGCGAAGGTCGCGAGGTAGCGGGTGGCGCCGAGGGCCAGGATGTTGAGGGCCACACCGGAGACGATGTGGTTGACGTTGAAGGTGATCGTGACGATCGCGTGCAGCAGGCCGCCGAGCGCGCCGCCGACGATGCCGAACAGGACGCCCACCCACGGGCCCCACTGGAAGCCGGCCCAGGCACCGAACCAGGTGCCGAGGATCAGCATGCCTTCGAGGCCGATGTTGACGACGCCCGCGCGCTCGGCCCACAGGCCGCCGAGGCCCGCGAGGCCGATCGGCACGGCGAGCTTGAGGGCCGTGGACATCTGGCCGGTGGACGTGATGCCGTCGGCGCCGGTGATCAGGCGGACCACGGAGGTCAGCACGAGGACACCCGCGATGACCAGCAGGAGGACGGGGAGCGAGATGCGGCGGCGGCCCGGCGCGGGCTGCTCGGCCGAGGGCTTGGCGACGGTTGCCGAGCTCATCGGGCAGCCACCTCCTTCACGGAGTCGTTGTTGCCGTTGTTGCCGTTCGCCCGTGCGGCGGCGGCCAGTTCCTCACCGACGCGGCGCTGCTGCCGGCGCAGGCCCCAGCGGCGCACCTCCTCGTAGGAGACGACGACCGCGATCACGATGAGGCCCTGCATGATCACCGCGATCTCCTTGTCGTACGCCTCCGGCTGGGCGTAGTCGAGCGCGGGCGATGCCTTGTCGAGGAAGGCCCAGAGCAGCGCCGCGAAGGCGATGCCGACGGGGTTGTTGCGGCCGAGGAGCGCGATGCCGATGGCGGTGAAGCCGAGGCCCGCGGGGAAGGAGAGGCTGTACGTGTGGGTGTCGCCGAGCAGGATCGGCAGGCCCGCGAGGCCCGACACCGCGCCGGAGATCAGCATCGCGCTGAGCACCATGCGCTTGGCGCTGACACCGCTGGCCGCGGCCGCCGACGGCGAGGCGCCGGTGGCGCGCAGGTCGAAGCCGAACCGGGTGCGGTTGAGGACCAGCCAGTACAGGACGCCGGCGAGGACCGCGATGACGACGAAGCCGTAGATCTCGCCGCCCGCCACCTCGATGCCGGGGAACCAGCCGGACTTCTCCATCACGCCGGTGGTCTGGTTGTTGCCGACCGGGACACCGAAGTTCTCGGTGAGGGTGAGGTAGGCGATGACGCTCGTCGCGATGGCGTTGAGCATGATCGTCGAGACCACCTCGCTGACGCCGCGCGTGGTCTTCAGGACGCCCGCGATGCCGGCCCAGAAGGCGCCGGTGAGCATGGCGACCAGCATGAGCACTGGGATCTGCAGGAAGGACGGCAGCGCGAGGTGCGTGCCGACGACCGCGGTGATCATCGCGGCGAGCCGGTACTGGCCGTCCACACCGATGTTGAACAGATTCATGCGGAAGCCGATGGCCACCGCGAGCGCCGCCAGGTAGTACATGCCGGCCTGGTTGAGGATCAGCACCTGCACGTCGGAGAAGGTGGCCTGCTCCAGCATCAGGCTGTACGGCTCGATCGGGCTCTTGCCCGACGCGAGCAGGACGACCGAGGTCAGCGCCACGGCCGCGATCAGCGCGATGACCGGTCCGGCCACCGCGAGGAGCACGCGCTCCTTGTCGAACTTCTTCATCGGGCCTCGTCCTCCGGGGCGTCTTCTTCCACGTGCTCCAGGTGACCCGAGGCGGCACCGGTCATCGCCGAGCCGAGCTCCTCCGGCGTGATGGTGGCCGGGTCGGCGTCCGCCACGAGCTGTCCGCGGTAGATCACGCGCAGGGTGTCGGAGAGGCCGATCAGCTCGTCCAGGTCTGCGGAGATCAGCAGTACGGCGAGACCCTCGCGGCGCGCCTCGCGGATCTGGTCCCAGATCTGCGCCTGCGCGCCGACGTCCACGCCGCGGGTGGGGTGGGCGGCGATCAGGAAGCGGGGGCTGTGGCTCATCTCGCGGCCGACGATCAGCTTCTGCTGGTTGCCGCCGGAGAGCGAGGCGGCCGTCACGTCGATGCCGGGCGTACGGACGTCGTACTCCTCGACGATGCGGCGGGTGTCGGCCTGGGCGCCCTTGAGGTCCAGCCAGAAGCCGCGCGCGTTGGGCTTCTCGGTGACGTGGCCGAGGATGCGGTTCTCCCACAGCGGGGACTCCAGGAGGAGTCCGTGGCGGTGGCGGTCCTCGGGGATGTACCCGATGCCGTCCTCGCGGCGCTTGCGGGTGGGGACGGCGGTGATGTCCTCGCCCGCCATGCGGATCACGCCGGAGTCGGCGTGCTTGAGGCCGATCAGCGCGTCGATCAGCTCGGTCTGGCCGTTGCCCTCGACGCCCGCGATGCCGAGGACCTCTCCCTCGTGGATCGTGAAGGAGATGTCGTCGAGCAGCGCGCGCCCGGACTCGCCGTCGGCGAGCAGCTTGAGGCCCTCGACCTGGATCATCGGGCGGTCGGTGACCGTCGACTCCGCGGTCTCGGGGGTGGGCAGTTCGCTGCCGACCATGAGCTCGGCGAGCTGGCGCGGGGTCGTCTCGGACGGGATGGCGGTGCCGACCGTCGTGCCGCGCCGGATGACGGTGATGTCGTCGGCGACGGAGAGGACCTCACCCAGCTTGTGCGAGATGAAGATGACGGACAGGCCCTCGGCCTTGAGCTCGCGGAGGTTGGCGAAGAGCGCGTCGACCTCCTGCGGCACGAGCACGGCCGTCGGTTCGTCGAGGATCAGCGTGGTGGCGCCGCGGTAGAGGACCTTGAGGATCTCCACGCGCTGCCGGTCGGCGACGCCGAGGTCCTCGACGTACGCGTCGGGGCGCACCCCGAGTCCGTACCGGTCGGAGAGGTCGAGGATGGTGCGGCGGGCCGCGCCGCCGATGCCGTGCAGCTTCTCGCTGCCGAGAACGATGTTCTCCAGGACGGTCAGCTGGTCGGCGAGCATGAAGTGCTGGTGCACCATGCCGATGCCGCGGGCGATCGCGTCGCCGGGGCTGCCGAAGGCGACCTGCTCGCCGTCGACGGTGATGGTGCCCTCGTCCGGCTTCTGCATGCCGTAGAGGATCTTCATCAGGGTCGACTTGCCCGCGCCGTTCTCGCCGACGAGGGCGTGCACGGTGCCCTTGCGGACGGTCAGGTGGATGTCGTGGTTGGCGACGACTCCGGGGAAGCGCTTGGTGATGCCGACGAGTTCGACGGCGATGGGCGGAGGGTTGGTGGACGCGTCGATGGCGCACTCTCCTCGGGGGCCAGAAGGCCGGAAGGGCCTGAAGGAAAGGGGCCGCCTACGCGCGCAGTGCCCCTGCTGCTGAATATGGCTCGCGCGAACGGGGCGCGGGTGACCCATCGTCCCCCACACCCCGTCACACGAGAATCACGCTGCCGTTACGGCAGTCGTCGGATCAACTTCCGCCCTACGGCGTGGTCTTGACCTTGATCTTGCCGCCCTTGATGCCCTCTTCGGCCTTCTTCAGGGCCTCCTGGACATCCTTCATCTTCATGAACTCGGGGTTCGAGTCGGCGAGCGCGACACCGCCCGACTTGAGGTCGGCGCGGACGACGCCGCCCTTGGCGTTGCCGTCCTCGACGGCCTTCGCCAGGTTGTACACCGAGGCCGCGACGTCCTTGGTCGCCGAGGTCAGGATGTACTTCTTGTACTTGGCGAGGGCGTCCTGCTTGTACTGGTCGGAGTCGACGCCGATCGCCCAGACCTTCTTGGCGGCGGCGGCCTCGATGACGCCCTGACCGGAGAGGCCCGCGGCGTGGTAGACCACGTCGGCGCCCTTCTCGATCTGGCCCTGGGCGGCGGTCTTGCCCTTGTCGGGGCTGGAGAAGCCGCCGTCCTCGGCCTTCTCGGTCAGGTACTGCTTGACGACCTTGACCTTGGGGTTCGTGTCCTTGACGCCCTGCGCGAAGCCCGCCTCGAACTTGTGGATCAGCGGGACGTCCACGCCGCCGACGAAGCCGACGGTCTTGGACTTGGTGGCCTTGGCGGCCACGACGCCCGCGAGGTAGGACGCCTCCTGCTCGCTGAAGACCAGGTCGGAGACGTTGTCGGCCTTGACCGTCTCGTCGTCGACGATGCCGAAGGTGGTCTTCGGGAACTTCTCCGAGACCTCCTTGATGGCGGGCGCGTACGCGTAGCCGACGCCGATGACCGGGTTGTAGCCCTGCTTGGCGAGCTGCGTGAGGCGCTGCGTCTTGTCGGCGTCCGACTCGCCGTCGACGGGCTCGACGGCCTTCTCGCCGGTCTTGAACTCCTTGGCGGCCTTCTTCATGCCGACGGTCGCGGCGTCGTTGAAGGACTGGTCGCCGGCGCCGCCGACGTCGTAGGCGATGGCGACGCCCTTGTTCTTGTCGTCCTTGCTCGCGGCGGCGTCGCTGGACGTGCCACCACAGGCGGAGACGGTTACGGCAAGAGCGGCGGTCGCGGCGCCCGCGACAGCTATTCGAGACACCCGGCGCATAGAGACGAACTCCTTAGTACAAGCAAGCACAAGCACGTTCGAGCGCCTCACCCGGCGCTGATTTCGCCGCAGCGTAACGCGCGTAGACCTGACATAAGAACCCTTCTGTCCGGTCCGTTATCGAGCTGTGGCCACCGGGTGTCGGGGGGCCGAACGGCGAGTGGGCGCCCCCTTGATGGGGGCGCCCAGTCGGCACACGCAGTACTACGTAAAACGTCCCGGACCGCGCGCTACGGAACGATCTTCACCTCGACCTTGCCGCTGATGATGTCCTTCTCGGCCTTCTCCACGGCGGCGACGACGTCCTTCATCGCGGTGTACTTCGGGTTCGAGTCGGAGAAGCCGACGCGGCCGGACTCGAGGTCGTAGCGCTGCTCGCCCTTCATCGGCTTGCCCTCGACGACCGACTTCGTCAGGTCGTACACCGCGCCGCCGACGTCCTTGAACGCCGAGCCGAGGATGTAGTCCTTGTACTTGGCGAGGGCCTTCTGCTTGTACTGGTCCGAGTCGACGCCGATCGCCCACTTCTTCTGCGAGCCGGCTTCCTGGATGACGCCCTGGCCCGAGAGCCCCGCCGCGTGGTAGATCACGTCGGCGCCGGATTCGATCTGCCCGCTCGCCGCGTTCTGCCCCTTGTCCGGGCTGGAGAATCCGCCCTCCTCGGGCTTCTCGGTCAGATACCGCTTCTCGATTTTGATCTTGGGGTCGACGGATTTCACGCCCTGCACGAATCCGGCCTCGAATTTGTGGATGAGCGGGATGTCCACGCCGCCCACGAATCCGACGTGCTTGGCCTTGCTCGCCTTGGCCGCGGCGACACCGGCCAGATAGGAGCCCTGCTCCTCGTGGAAGACGAGGTCGACGACGTTGTCCGCCTTCACGGTGTTGTCGTCGATGATCCCGAAGGTGGTGTCGGGGAACTTCTTGGCCGCCGCCTCCACCGCGGGCGCGTAGACGAACCCGACGCCGACGACCGGGTCGTAGCCCTGCCTGGCGAGCTGTTCGAGGCGCTGGACCTTGTCGGCGCTGGACTCGCCGTCGCCCGGCTCCATGTCCACGCCGCCGATCTTGAACTCCTTGCGGGCCTTCGAATAGCCCGCGTAGGCGGCGTCGTTGAAGGACTGGTCACCCTGCCCGCCGATGTCGTACGCGAGACCGATGCCCTTGCCCTTGTACGAGGAGCCGGCGGGGCCCTTGCTGTTGTCGTCCTGCGAGGCCTCGTTGCTCGTCTCGCCGCAGCCGGTCGCGGCGAGGGCGAGGACCGCGAGTGTCGCGGTGATGTGGGTGGCGCGAGATTTCCGGGAGCGGAATTGCCGGGACCGTGATGTCCGGGACCGCGAATTCCGGAACTGCGGAGAGAGACGACGCACAGGAAGCACCCCTTGATCGCCAACGCGCCGCGTACGACGCTGATTTCGGCGCACATTAACGCGCGTAGAAAGGGAGGGGAACGGGTTTCCGCGGTGCCGTTACCTCTTCGTGCTTTTCGTACCGGGGGCCGGTCGCGTGCGCGTGTACGCGCCCTGCGCAACCGGCCCCCTCGCCCTGCCCGCCTCTACCGCATCGCGTCCAACAGGACGGCGGCGGTGAAGAGTTCGACGCCCGCGGTGATCGCCGACTCGTCCACGTCGAAGTCGCCCTGGTGGAGGTCGCGGACGGTGCGCTCACCGGGGACGCGCACGCCGAGCCGGGCCATGGCGCCGGGCACGTGCTCCAGGTACCAGGAGAAGTCCTCGCCGCCGAGGCTCTGTTCGGTGTCCTCGACGGAGTGCGGGCCGCGCCGCTCGGTCATGGCGTCGCGCAGCAGATCGGCGACCGCGGCGTCGTTGACGACGGGCGGCACGCCGCGGATGTAGTTGATCTCGGACTTGGCGCGGTACATGTCGGCGACCTCCTGGACCGCGCTGTGCACCAGGTCGGGGGCGTCCCGCCAGGCCCTGAGGTCGAGGCAGCGCACGGTCCCGGAGAGCTCGGCGTGCTGCGGGATGACGTTCGGCGCGTGGCCCGCCTCGATGCGGCCCCAGGTCACCGAGAGGCCGGAGCGGGCGTCGACGCGGCGGGCGACCAGGGCGGGGACGTCGGTGGCGACCCTGGCGGCGGCGGTGACGAGGTCCGTGGTGAGGTGCGGCCGCGCGGTGTGCCCGCCGGGGCCGTCGAGCGAGATCTCCAGGCGGTCGCAGGCGGAGGTGATGGGGCCGTGCCGCAGCCCGACGCGGCCCGCGTCGACCCGGGGGTCGCAGTGCACGGCGATGATCTTGCCGACGCCGTCGAGGGCCCCCGACTCGATGGCGTCGGTCGCGCCGCCCGGCAGCACCTCTTCGGCGGCCTGGAAGATCAGCCTCACCGGAAAGGGCAGTTGCCCCTTCTTCGCGAGATCGGCGAGGACGAGCCCGGCGCCGAGGACGACGGTGGTGTGCACGTCGTGTCCGCAGGCGTGGGCACGGTCGGGCACGGTGGAGCGGTACGGCACGCCGAGCTTGGTGTCCGGGATGGGCAGCGCGTCGATGTCGGCACGCAGGGCGAACATGGGCCGTGCGCCAGGCTCCCGGCGCCCGGCAGCGCCCTCGGCCGGGCCGTCCGCCGGCGCCGGGTGCTCACCGATGTCGCAGATGAGCCCCGTGCCGGCGGCGAGCACACGGGGCTCGAGGCCCGCCTCCTCCAGGCGGGCCTTGAGGGCCGCGGTGGTACGGAACTCCTGGTTGCCGAGCTCGGGGTGCATGTGCAGGTCGCGTCGGAAAGCGACGAGTTCGGCACGCAGCGCTTCGGGCAGCGTGCCGGGGAGCGTGTCCGCGGGCGCGGACTCCGTTCCGGACACGCCGTCGGACACCTCTTCGGACGCACGGGACATCAGTTGGTTCACCCTCTGAAGGGTAAGGCGATGCAACGGCCAACTAACCCACGATCAACAAAAGTTCAGCCCGATAGGGGAAGAATTACTGGCCTCGTGGCGCATGGCCGCCGATCGGCATGGGTAAACTTTCAGGCCGCCTCGGAGGATGCGTAAGTCGTCCGGCGCCTGTAGTAGGCAAGGGCGACCGCTGTCAGCAAGGGCGGCCACGCGATCAGCGGTATATAGCAGAACACGAGAAGCGTGGTTTGCGCTGTACCGTCCGTCACAGCCGTTTCGCTCCCCAATCCGGCGATCTGTGCGTAGAAGGCCCAGCCCATGAGGCCGAAGAGCCCGGCCGCACCGAGCAGGGCCGGAACGACGGCGGCCGACGGCCGGACCCGCCGCCCGCCGAGCACGGGTACCCAGCCGGGGACGGTCTCACCCCACTCCCGCACGAGGCCCAGCGTGAGCAGGGCCAGCGCCTCCGAGACGACGCTGAGCATCAGGACGTACACGGCCTCGCCGGTCCCCCGCTGCGGCTCCGCGGCGACGGGGAGCCCTACGACGAGGGCGACCCGCCACAGCCCCGAGGGCAGGGTGACGAGCGGCACGGCGTGCGCGGCGAGGGCGGCCCAGCGGGGGACGCCGGGGAGCGCGGTGACTTTGATCGGCATGCGTCCGATGCTCCCGCCGGGCACGGCCGTCCCGCGTCCCCTCCGGGGCTCGTGTGCCTCCGCCGATCGGGGGAGGCGTGTGCGCCGGTCTCACCCCCAGGGGGCGGAGAACGACCGCCCCGGCACGGGCTTGGCCACCAGCGCCACGGCGATGAAGAAGTTGACCTGGCCGATCGCGAACATCAGGGTGGCGAGCGCCTTGGAGTCGTAGTGCCCGGCCACCTCGGCGTACAGCTCGTCCGAGACCCTCTCGCCGTGGGCGGCCGGCTGGAGCACGGCCTCCACGAGTGCCAGCGCGGCCCGCTCGGCACCAGTGAAGTACGGCGAGTCCCGCCAGGACGCGACCGACGTGATCCTCTCCTCCGGCACGCCGCCCTTGCGCAGGAAGCCCGTGTGCAGCACGGTCAGATAGGTGCTGCCGACGATCTGCCCGGCACGCAGCTGCACCAGGCCGATCGTCGGGCGCGGCACCGAGCCGTTGCCGGTGACCCGGAACAGCGCCGCCGAGACGTCCGCCAGCTCGGGGACGAGCTGCGCGGGGTCCTGGGCCATCCGGGGCGCCATCGGGACCTCTGCCGTGATCGAACGCGTTTCCATGGCCATCTCCTCGTGTCGTGGTGCCTGCTCTCGGTGCACTGACGGAGCCCGTCGGGGAGATGTGACCGGTTGTGCGCTAGGAAGCGGAAATTTCTCGTGCCGTCCGTGCGAATGCCGCCACCGCGCCCGTTTCCTGGTCCCTGCGCCAGACCAGGCCGTAGGCCGTGGGCTCCGCGTCCGTGAGGGGGACGTAGGTGACGCCGGGGCGGGCGAAGTATGTGGCGGTGTGGGCGGGGGCCAGGAGGGCGCCCTTGCCCGCCGCGACCAGCGTCAGGGCCTCCTGCATGTTCGACACGCCGGGGCCCCGGCCGATGGGACGGCCGCCGGGGGTGCGGGGCGGGGCGTGGTGGTCGAGCCAGTAGCCCGGGACGTCGCCGTCGATGGCGAGGAGCGGGACCTCCGCCAGGTCCTCGCGGGTCACCGAGGGGCGGGCGGCCAGGGGGTGCGAGGCGGGCAGGGCCAGGACCCGGTCCTCGGTGAGCAGCACCGTCCCGCCGCTCAGGTCCTCCTCCCGTACGGGGTGTTCGGTCAGCTGTACGTCGAACTTGCCCTTGCGCAGCTGGCCGTACGGGTCGCCGAGGGGCACCTCGCACACCTCCACCGCCAGACCGGGGTGGCTGACGCGGAGGGCCTCCGTCGCCTTCATGACGATCTCACCGGTGAGCGGGTTGGCGAAGCCGACGTGGAGGACGGAGTCGATGCCGCGCGCCGTGGCCACGGCGCGTTCCAGTGCGGCCTCGATGGCGCGGTGGTGCGGTTCGAGGTCGGCGCGCAGTTGGCGGCCGAGCGCGGTGAGGCCCACGCGGCGGCTGGTCCGGATGAACAGCGGGGCGCCGACGCGGCGTTCGAGGCGCTGCACGAGCTGGCTCACCCGGGCCCGGGACAGCCGCATGCGCTCGGCCGTCCGGCCGAAGTGCAGCTCGTCGGCGAGGAGCAGGAAGCACTCCAGTTCGTCGCGTTCCATCGCCGTACCCCCAGGTCGGTCCCCATCGGTCAGTCTGGCTGAACGAACGTTGCGATGTTCGCCGTTGTTCCGCGCCCCGGCCCGGCCGAGGGTGGCGCCATGAGCCAGAGCCTCGCACCGCACGCGCACCAGTCCCCCGGCCGGCCCTTCACCGGCCGCGAGCGGATCGTCCTCCTCGTCCTCTGCGGCGCGATCTTCCTGGAGGGCATCGACATCGCCATGCTCAACGTCGCCCTCCCCTCCATCCGCGCCGATCTCGGCCTGTCCACCGGCTCGCTGCAGTGGGTCATGAGCGCGTACGTCCTCGGGTACGGCGGGTTCATGCTGCTCGGCGGGCGGGCCGCCGACCTCTTCGGGCGCCGCCGGATGTTCGTCCTCTGGCTCTCCGTCTTCCTCGTCTTCTCCGGGCTCGGCGGCCTCGCCACGGAGGGCTGGATGCTGATCGTCGCCCGCTTCGTCACGGGGATCGCCGCGGCGTTCATGACCCCGGCGGGCCTCTCGATCATCACCACCGGGTTCCAGGAAGGCCCGCGCCGCAACAAGGCGCTGCTGTTCTACTCCGGCACGGCGGCCGGCGGATTCTCCATCGGCCTGGTCGTCGGCGGGCTGCTCACCGGGCTCGGCTGGCGCTGGGTGTTCTTCGCGCCCGTCGTGCTCTCCGCCGTCATTCTCGTCGGCGCCCTCACCGTCGTGCCCAGGTCGCCGCGGCCCGACCGGACGGGGCAGCGCGTCGACGTGGCGGGCGGGGTCACGATCACCGCCGCCATCGTGCTGCTGGTACTCGGCGTGGAGCGCGCCACGCACACCACGTCCGCATGGACCGCGCTCACCGTGGGCGCGGGGCTCGCCCTGCTGACCGTGTTCGTCGCGGTCGAGCGCCGGGCTGCGATCCCGCTGGTGCGTCTCGGAATTCTGCGGAGCGGCCCGCTGGTGCGTGCCAATCTTTCCGCGCTGCTCCTGGCCGCGGCCTTCTTCGGCTTCCAGTTCCTGGTCGTTCTCTACCTCCAGGAGCTGCGGGGCTGGTCGACGCTGGAAACCAGCTTCGCGATGCTCGTCATGGGCGTCGACGCGGTCCTCTCCCCTCTTCTCACGCCCCGGCTCGTGAACCGTTTCGGCAACGCCCGGGTGATCTTCGGCGGACTACTGCTCGCCGCGCTCGCGTACGCCCTGTTCCTGCCGGTCGGCGCCGACTGGACGTACACGATGATGTTCCCGAGCCTGCTTCTCCTCGGCCTCGCGTTCTCGCTCGCGTACGGTCCGCTCACCATCGTCGCCACGCAGGGCGTGGCGGAGAAGGAGCAGGGCCTTGCGGGCGCGCTGCTCTACACGTCCTTCCAGTTCGGCGCGGCGGTCGGCCTGTCGACGGTGACGGCGGTCAATGTGGCGGCCACGGCGTCGAGTTCGCCGTCGGCACTCCTCGACGGGTACCGGGCCGCGCTCTGGGTGCCCCTGGCGGCGGCGCTGTCCGCCGTGCTGGTCAGCGCGTTCGGGCTGCGAACGAAGCGGGGGGCGCCGGTGGTGGCATCGGGTGGGCCCGCCGCGGACCGCGCCCCTGCCGACGTCTCCGCGGTGCGCTGACGCCCTCCTCACACCTGTTCCGGCGCCCGCAACGCGAACCACAACAACTTGCCGCCCCGCCCGAACAGGTCGTCGCCGAGCGGATGCCCGCCCCACGCCTCGGCCCACTCCGCCACGAGCCCGAGCCCGCGCCCGCTGTCCGCCTCGTCCGGCACGGCGCGCAGCGGCCCGCTCCCGTCCCCGCTCCGACAAGGGGGCTTGTCGAAGGGGGCGGGGATGTGCGGATTGCTGTCCCACACACTGACCCGCAGCCCGTACGGGTCATCGGTGCCGTGCAGCCGGAGGGCGGCGGGCCCTTCGGAGTGCTGGTAGGCGTTGGTGACGAGCTCGGACGTCAACAGTTCGGTGACGTCCAGGAGTTCACTTATTCCGTACGCGGGGAGGACGGCGCGGGACGTCATGCGGGCGATGCGGGGCGCCCGGGGGTCGTGGGGCAGGTGAAGGGCGTACGACCAGGTGCGGGGCGGGGATACGGTTGCCATGTCGCCTCCTTGGGGGCGGAGCTCGGTTCGCTCACGCGGTCGCCTCGCCGGGCGGTGGCATGTCGCGCCTCCTGGGCGCGGTGCGCTTCCGGCTTATCAGCAGGGCGAGTTGAGCGGCTGACAGCACGACCGTGGGGCCTTAAGTGATAGCTCTGCTACCTTCACGGTGATATTTCACTGAGCATCACTCGTGTGAGGGATCGGGCCGCGTCACTGACCATCGAGAGGACCGCCAGTGCCGCCCACCAACACCCCCAATCTGCGGCAGCGCCGACTCGGCATCGAGCTGCGTAAGCTCCGCGAGCACTCCGGGCTCACGTCCACCGAGGCCGCCAACCGGCTGGGATTGCAGCAAGCGCGGGTGAGCATGATCGAAGCCGGGCGCTATCCGGTCAGCGCCGACCGAGTACGCACCATGGCGCGCACCTACGCGTGCACAGACGAAGCACTTGTGGACGCCCTCACAGCGATGACCGGGCGGCGCGTCCGAGGCTGGTGGGAGGAGTATCGCGAGCACCTACCGCCCGACCTCATCGACTTGGCAGAACTCGAGCACCACGCCATCGCGTTGCGGGTCTCACTCGCGATCCATATTCCGGCGCTCCTTCAGACCCCGGATCACGCCCGCGCCATGCTGCGAGAGGCCGTTCCTGCCTTCCGCGCGTACGAGATCGAGCACCGTCTGGCGCACCGCATCAGGCGCCAGACCGTGCTGCATCGCACCAACCCGCCGCTCTACAGCGCCCTGATCCATGAAGCGGCCCTCCGCATCCAGTACGGCGGCCTGGAAACCGCCCGTGCCCAGCTCTCGCACCTACTCGCACTCAGCGAGGAGAGCCACATCACTGTCCGGGTGATCCCCTATGACTGCGGGGGCTTCCCCGGCAACGGCCAGTCGGTCAACTACCTGCACGGATCCGACCCGCATCTCGACACCGTCCAGCTGGACACTCACCACGGCTGCGACTTCCTGGACGCACAAGCCCAGTTGGGGAAGTACCGAACTATCCTCGACCGCATGGAAGCCGTCGCACTCAAACCCGCGGCGACTCGCGACCTCATCGCCCACATCCTTCGGAGCCGGTAAGAAGTGACCCATATACCTCCGCCGGCCTGGCAGAAGTCCACCTTCAGCCCGGACGGCTCCGACTGCGTCTACGTCGCCACCGCCCCCGACGGAACCCTCCGCCTCCGCGAAAGCGACGACCCCGACGTCATCCTCACCACCTCCCGCATCCAACTCGGCGCCCTCATAACCGCGTACAAGAACGCACGGCCCGATACGCCTATGTGACGGCAGCCCGCAGGGAAGGACCCGATCCCATGCCCGACCTCACCTGGCAGAAGTCCACACACAGCCAGGAGGCCTCCTCCTGCGTCCACGTCGCCACCGCCCCCGACGGAACCCTCCGCCTCCGCGAAAGCGACGACCCCGACGTCATCCTCACCACCTCCCCCACCCAGCTCGGCGCGCTCATATCCGCCGTCAAGAACGCACAGGTCTAGCCCGAGGAGCCGGCCTTGCGCGCCGCTGGAGGATGAGGGCGCGCCCCAGCACCTCCGGTATGTCGATGGTCGCCACCGGTGGAGGAGGCGCGGCGCTCACGCGTGAGCAGCATGTGCTCGGATGCCCGGCGCATCAGCCCGGCCTGGCCGAGAACGGGATCTGCGTGAGGGCCCTGTACGCATCGGGGGGGGCTCAACCGGGTACCGGCCCATGCTTGGCGCCCGAAAAGCGACCGATTCTGCGACGAAATGGAAGAGCGAAGTCGTGAACTCGCCCGTGGTCGACGACAAGGTCGCCGATTTGGTCGGTGCGGTCTACAACGCCTTCTTCAAGCCGGGCAATCTTGGTTCGCTGATGAACAACTCACCACCGATCTGGGAGGAACTAAGCTTTAAGCTCTGCGCGAATGGAACGGTTCGCGCTTACGACGGTGATCCGATCGCGTCGAAGACAGTGCCGGCGCCAACCCCAACGGCCACTTCTGCTGCTGGCCCGGTAGCGCGCCGGACCCTGAGTACAGTAGCTGGCTACCGCACCAGTCCTCAGGTGGGGACGCGCGAGGGGGCCCGATGGCGCTGCTACTTGTTCCGTTCCTCTATCTAGGTGTGCTTTTCCTGTGGATCGCCATTCCGATCGTCAGTACCCGTGAAGGCCGGATCGGGATACTGCTTCCGTACGGTCACGCCGGGATCAGTGCGGCGGCGATAACTTACGGATACGCAAGCCATTCCGGCCTGTTCGCTATCGCCGCATTCACCCTTGGGCCCGGCGGCGCCGTTTCCTGTTTTCGCATCCTGCTACAGCGAGCATTCCGCACAACAACCGCCCCCAAGAAGTAGGCCCTAAGGAGTAGGCCTAAAAGGCGAAGGGCAGACCACCGGCGACAGCAGGTGGTAACGCCCGGATGATCTTCTGCGGGCTGCTGCTCGCCGCGCTGGTCAGTGCGGCCTAGTCTCCGTGCATGACCGACGATCAGAGCACAGTGACGTGGCAGCCGGCCCCCGGCGTTCTCCGGCTGCCCTCCGGGCGGCTGGTCCGGGGGCGGGGGCTGCGGCATCCGCTGCCGGACGGGGACGTGCCCGACTTCGGTGTCTACCTGCTCGGCAAGCGGCCGCCCGAAGTTCCCTGGGAGGCGCGGTGGTTGCGCTGGCCGGATTTCCGGCTTCCCGCGGACCGGGAGCTCGCTCGGACGGTGTTGCGCGAGGTGTGGGAGCGGGCCGCCGGGGAGCGGGTCGAGGTCGCGTGCGGGGGCGGGCGCGGGCGGACCGGGACCGCGCTGGCGTGCGTCGCCGTTCTGGACGGGGTGCCCGCGGCCGAGGCCGTCGCCTACGTACGTACGCACTACGACCGGCACGCCGTGGAGACCCCGTGGCAGAGGCGGTACGTACGGCACTTCAGCCGGTAGCGGCCGCCCCGTGACGTACCGAGGACAGCCGGTGCACGTCCCGGGCCGTCCCCGTCACGCCGGACAGGAAGCCCTGTGCGCGCGGTGACGCCGTCTCCGTGAGCCAGGACGGGTCGATGTCGCAGACCGCCACCTTCACCTCCGTGCCCGCCAGGGCCAGAGGGAGGGTGTGGACGACCGTCGAGGGGAAGCTGAGGATCGTGCGGCCGATGGGGCCGCGGCGGGCGATGAGTTCGAGGGGGAGGTCCGGGCGGACCACCTGGAGGCCCGTCTCGACCGCGAGCCGGTGGAGCTTCTCGGAGCTCTCGCGGCGGTGGGCGAAGTAGCGGTTGGCGCCATGGGCCAGGGAGAGCGCGCGGACCGCTTCCACATAGCGGTCCGGGTCGACCACTCCCGTCTCCACCAGTGACGTGCCGACCAGGTCGGCGCCGCGCGTGATGCGGGGCGGGCCGAAGCGTTCCCTCGTCCAGGCGAAGCTGTTGACGGACACGGTCACGCCGTCGGGCGCGCTGTCGATCGGCATGGAGGAGAAGACCTCCACGGTGCGTGATCCGCCGGGTGTGAGGCGGCGGCGTGCCGAGGCCGAGACCGGGGCGAAGACCAGGTCGCGGGGGCCGGGGCGGCCGCCCTTGCGGTGCCAGCGCTGGAGTCGTTCGCCGCGGGCCAGCTGGGAGACGAACTCCATCGTGGCCGTGCCGTCGTCGACGACGACCAGGGAGCGGGCCTTGGTGATGGTGAGGAGGAGCTGTACGTAGCGGGAGAACGGGTCGCCGATGACGATCCGGTCGGCCCTGCGCAGAGGGCCCGCGAGGCCCCCGATGGTCTGGAAGGGAGCCGACGCGCCGCCGCGCGCCTCCTCCCAGCGGACCTCGACGCCCTCGTCGCGTGCGAGCTGCGCCATGCGGCGCAAC
This sequence comes from Streptomyces sp. NPDC093510, assembly GCF_040683555.1. Taxonomy (NCBI): domain Bacteria; kingdom Bacillati; phylum Actinomycetota; class Actinomycetes; order Kitasatosporales; family Streptomycetaceae; genus Streptomyces; species Streptomyces sp. NPDC093510. Next base: position 150,157 of record NZ_JBFBEE010000020.1, on the reverse strand, counting down.
TGGCCGCGTGTCATGGGGTCGTTCGGGGACAGGACGACGACGGTGAGGCCCCCGGTCGGGCCGGTCGCGGCCGCGGAGTGTGCCCACTCCAGGACGTTCAGCAGCTGGACCGGGCTCTCCACGAACGCGAGCGTCGTGGCGGCCCCGGCCGGGGCCGTGGTGTCGTCGGCTCGGCCGACTCGGGGGCTCATCGTCGTATGTCCGTCTCCCGGTAAGAGGCTCAGACCGCGACCTGCTGGGCGTCCGCGGCGGACTCGCTCTCGGCGACGACGCCGGCGACGCGGCGGAGCTTCTTCATGGGGCCGAGCTCCGACTCGTAGACCTTCTTGACTCCGTCACCGAGGGACGCCTCGATGGTGCGGATGTCGCGGACCAGGCGGGACAGGCCCTGCGGCTCGACGGACGCGGCCTGGTCGGAGCCCCACATGGCGCGGTCGAGGGTGATGTGGCGCTCGACGAAGGTGGCGCCGAGGGCGACGGCGGCCAGCGTGGTCTGGAGGCCGGTCTCGTGGCCGGAGTAGCCGATCGGGACGTTCGGGTACTCGGCCTGGAGGGTGTTGATGACGCGGAGGTTGAGCTCCTCGGCCTGCGCCGGGTACGTCGACGTGGCGTGGCACATCAGGATGTTGTCGGAGCCAAGGACCTCCACCGCGTGGCGGATCTGCTTCGGGGTCGACATGCCCGTGGAGAGGATGACCGTGCGGCCCGTGGCGCGCAGGGCGCGGAGCAGCTCGTCGTCCGTGAGGGAGGCGGAGGCGACCTTGTGGGCGGGCAGGTCGAACTTCTCCAGGAAGGCGACGGCCTCGGTGTCCCACGGGGAGGCGAACCAGTCGATGCCGCGCTTGGCGCAGTGCTCGCTGATGGCCTGGTACTCGGACTCGCCGAACTCCACACGGTGGCGGTAGTCGATGTACGTCATGCGGCCCCAGGGGGTGTCGCGCTCGATGTCCCACTGGTCGCGCGGCGTGCAGATCTCCGGGGTGCGCTTCTGGAACTTCACCGCGTCGCAGCCCGCGTCGGCGGCCACGTCGATGAGCGCGAACGCGTTCTCCAGGTCACCGTTGTGGTTGATGCCGATCTCACCGGTGATGTACACGGGCTGCCCGGGGCCGGCCGTCTTCGAACCGAAGCGGCGCAGGCGGGAGTCGGTGCCGATGGAGGTGATGTTGCTCATGGCAGGAAATTCCTTAACTGTGGAGGGAGTCGAGAGAGGGGCCGAGGATCCAGGTGGCGATCTCTCGGATCGCGCCTTCACCACCGGGGACGGTGGTGACCGCGCGTGCGGCGCCGCGTACGACGTCGTGGGCGCTCGCGACCGCCACGGGCCAGCCCACGAGGGCGAAGCACGGGAGGTCATTGACGTCGTTTCCGACGTAGAGCACGCGCTCGGGAGCGATGCCCTGCTCCTCGCACCACTGCTTCAGTGCGAGGTCTTTCCGGTCGATGCCGTGCAGCACGGGAAGCTTCAGCTTCCTGGCGCGCGCGGCGACGACCGGGTTCTGCTCCGTGGACAGGATCAGCATGTGCAGGCCGCTCCTGCGGAGGGCGGCGATGCCGAGGCCGTCTCCGCGGTGCACGGAGACGAACTCCCGTCCCTCGGAGTCGATCAGCACCCTGTCGTCGGTCTGGGTGCCGTCGAAGTCGAGGACGACCGCGTCGATGTCGGCGGCGGTCGGGAGGGCGGCGTCGTCTCCTGGACGAGCCGCGTCGAAGAGCGGGGCGAGGGCGCGGGCCCGGGCGAGGTCGTGGGGGTCGTCGACCTCCAGGACGCGGGCCGGGTCGGTGCGGACGGGCTCGGTGCGGCCGAAGAAACGGTGCTTCTCGGTGCGGAAGCCCGCCGCGTCCATCGCGTAGGCGGCGCCGGTCTCCAGGAGGTCCTGGGGGCGGTCCTGGCGGCGCGGGCGGAACGACTTGTCGTGATTGACGCCGTAACCGCCGCGCGTGCGGGTGGAGTTGGCGAGCGTGGCGGTGCCGCCCACCGAATCGGTGCGCTGCGCGGGGACGTCAGCCGTTCCGGCGGAACCGTCGGCGTCGTCGGCCGCGTCGCGCCAGATGAAGCCGTGGAAGGGCGCCACCGTGACGGCCGTGTCGGCGCCGTGCTCGGCGACGGCCGACGCCACCCCGTCGATGTCCTCGTGGGTGAGGAAGGGGCTGGTGCACTGCACGAGCAGGACGACGTCGACTGTCGTGCCGTGCAGCGCCTCGTGGGCGTCCATCGCGTGCAGGACGGCGGCCTCGCTGGTCGCGGTGTCCCCGGCGATCGCGGCGGGGCGAAGCACCACTTCGGCGCCGGCGGCGCGGGCGGCCTCGGCGATCACGTGGTCGTCGGTGGAGACGACGACGTCGGTGACGAGCCGGGCGGCCAGGCAGGCGCGGATGGCGCGGGCCACCAGCGGCACCCCGCCGACCGGGGCCAGGTTCTTGGCGGGCACGCCCTTGGAGCCGCCGCGGGCGGGGATGACGGCGAGCACGCGGCGGGCCTGTGCGCTCGCGGGGTCGGGGTGGGGCATGGGGGCTCCTTGGAGGGGGTGGGTGCTCACGGCTCGCCCGGGGTTCACGGCTCGTCCGGGGTTCACAGCTCGCCCGGGGCTCACAGCTCGCCCATCCGCCGGATGACGGGCGCCACGCGCTGCACTCCGTGGCGGTAGGCGCCGCGGGCCGCGCGGCGCACGATCTGCCGTACGGGGCCGGGGTCCTTGTCGGCCGAGGGGGCGCCCGGGAGCGGGGCGCCGTCGGGGCCGAGGTGGTGGCGGGCGAGGATGCCGGGCAGATAGCCGCGGGCCGTGGTGAGGCTGTAGTAGGGCTCGACGGGCGCCAGCGCGCCGGCGGCCGCGTCGGTGAGGAGGGCGTCGACGCGCTCCCGTGCCGCGTCGAAGGCCTTCTCGTACGCTCCGTCGGCGGCGACGCCCTGCCGTGCCAGCCACCTCTCGTCGGGCTCGGGCAGATGACCCGCGTCCAGCTGGTCCCAGGAGGCGAGGCATCCGGAGCCGGTGAAGTGGTGGTTGCCGAGCGCCTCGCGGACCCCGAGGTCGGTGAGGACGGCAGTGGGGATGCGGCGGTGCAGGGATTCGAGTGCGGCCGTGGAGCTGACGGTGACCAGGAGGTCGGTGCGGTCGAGGACCTCGCCCATGTGTCCGTAGACGAGGCGGCAGTTGGCGGGCAGGCCGCCTTCGACGCGCTGCGCCAGCTTCTGGTAGGGCAGTTCCTCGATGTGCGTGGTGTGCTCGCCGGGCTTGCTGCGCAGCTTGAGCAGGACGTCGCGGTCGGGGTGCAGCCGGGCGTGTTCGGCGAGGCGGCGCAGCAGGTACGTGCGGTGTGCGGCGGTCTCCGGCACGGAGGGCTGGGCGGCGAAGACGACCGTGTACGGGGCATCCTCGTGGCCGTGCTTGCCCGGCCCGCGGTACGGGTCTCCGCCGAGGAACGGCAGCGCGGCCTCGGTCACCGCGGACGCGTCGGCGCCCACTCCTTCGTACACCGCGCGGAAGCGCTCCGCGTCCTGGCGGGAGTTGGCGAGGACGACGTCCGCGCCGTGCCGCAGGAGGAGGCCGTCGGCGAGCTTCTCGTAGACGACGCCGACGTAGCCGGTGACGACGACGGGGCGCTTCCTGGTGGCGCCGGTGAGGAGGGCGTCCTGCGCGACGCGGGCGAGTCCGTGCAGGACCGCCTGGACCGCCCCGCCCACCAGGGCGAGCACGATCACGTCGGGTGCGTCCCGCTCCATCTCGCGCAGGAACTCGACGGCGGTGACCTCGCGCAGGGACTCCGCGCGCACGCCCACCTCTTCGAGCTGCCGGGGCGTGGGAGTGGCCCGGCCGCGGAGCAGGAAGCCGGTGAGCCGACTGTCCGATACGATGCGGTTCGCGGTGAGAGCGCCCCATTTCCATCGCGTATCGGAGTCGGCGAGCACGGCGACCCGCAGCGGGTTTCGATGACTTCCTTGCACGTCCCAGACGCTAGGAAGGCATTTCGATTCGCGGCCCAACTCAGGTGCAACAAACGGTTAACAGCATGCCGACGAATGGCGAATCGGCCCGGGAAAAGCCCGTCCGGCAGCCCGGTTAACCATTCCGCCACGCGTCGTTCACCTGGCATACCGCTGCGGGTCGACCCGAATGACGGGCCGACACCTAACGTCACCCACGTGGTTAAGCTCTCCGTCATCGTGCCGTTCTACAACGTGCAGCAATACGCGCCCGACACCTTGAGGAGTCTGCGTGCGAACGCACGTGACGACTTCGAATTCATCCTCGTCGACGACTGCTCGCGCGACGAGACTCCGGACATCCTGGAGCGTGCGGCGCGCGAGCTGCCCGGCGCCGTCCATCTCAGACATGAGACGAACGGCGGCCTCGCGACCGCCCGGAACACGGGCCTCGACGCGGCGCGCGGCGAGTACCTCACCTTCCTGGACGGTGACGACTGGCTCGCGCCCGGCTACTTCTCCCAACTCGTCGGCGCCATCGAGGAGTTGGGGTGCGACTTCGTGCGCACCGACCATGTGCAGTGCACCGCGCGGGCCCGCACCGTGCACCGCGTCCCGCACGGCAGGCGCGGCGTCGTGCTGAATCCGCGCGACGTCATCCTGCCCGCCGACCGCTCCACCTCCGTCGACTACGCGTACGCCTGGGCGGGCATCTACCACCGCCGGCTCGCCGACGCGGGACTCCTGCACTTCACCGACGGGCTGCGCACCGCCGAGGACCGGCCCTGGATCTGGCGGCTGCACCGGGAGGCGGAATCCTTCGCCGCGGTCGGCCTTCTCGGCGTGTTCTACCGGCGCGGTGTCGCCTCTTCGCTGACCCAGATCGGCGACGTACGCCAGCTCGATTTCATCAAGGCATTCGACCAGGTCGTACGGGAAACAGCGGCGGACCGGGACGCGGACGAACTCCTGCCGAAGGCCGTGCGCACCTATTGCGCGATCATCTCCCACCATCTGGGATCCATCGAAAGGTTCGAGCCATCCGTGGCGCGGAAATTGAAGTCAATGAGTGCGGCCGCCCTGAAGCGGATGCCGCAGGGCGTTCTCGACGACGCGCTCGACTCCATGGACGTCCAGCGGGCGACCCGGCTGCGCAGGCTGCGGCGGCGCCCGGTGACGGCGGAGGTGGCCGCGTAATGGCTACGACGCAGATCTTCATGGCGTCCACGCTGTACGGCACCGCGACCCTCGCCGCCGCCCTGGACGCCGACCGCTTCGGCCCCGCCGACCGCCGCATCCTCCTCGTCAGCAACAACGCGGCGACGCCCGAGACGACGACGCCCCTCGACGAGATGCCGGGGTTCGAGCGGCTGCGCGGCCGGTTCGACGAGGTGCGCTCCTGGAACGAGGCCATCTCCCCTTTCCACCCGGGCGGCTGGGCCCCGCGCGGCGACGACGTCGTGCTGTGGGAGCGCTACATCCGGATGCTGTGGGGCCTCGGTGACGACGACATCGAGCTGGCCGTCGAGTCCATCCAGGTCAACCCGGCGCTCGCCCTCGCGCAGATCTTCACCGGCGTCCCCGTCGACGTCTACGCGGACGGCCTGATGAGCTACGGCCCCACCCGCAACAAGATCGACCCCCTGGTCGGCACCCGCGTGCGGCGCCTGCTCCACCTGGACCTGGTACCGGGGCTCACCCCGCTGCTCCTCACCGAGTTCGGGGTGGAGCCGGAGGTGGTGCCGACCGAGGCGTTCGTGAAGGTGCTCGCCGAACTGGGCGCCGAGGAAGCGGAGTTGCCGGAGATCGACGCGCCCGTCCTCGTCCTCGGCCAGTACCTCTCCGCGCTCTCCATCCTCACCGCCGAGGAAGAGGAGGAGCTGCACATCCGCATGGTGCGCGGCGCGGCCGCGCTCGGCCACACCCGCGTGGTGTTCAAGCCCCACCCCACGGCGCCCGCCCGCTGGTCGCGCGCCCTGGAGAAGGAGGCGCAGGCGATCGGCGTCGAGCTGACGGTGCTCGACACCCCCGTGCTCGCCGAGGTCCTCTACCAGCGGATGCGGCCCGCGCTCGTCGTCGGCTGCTTCTCCACGGCCCTGCTCACGGCGTCCGCGCTCTACGGCCTGCCCGCCGCCCGCACCGGCACCGACCTCCTCCTGGAGCGCCTCGCGCCCTACCAGAACAGCAACCGCGTCCCGGTCACCATCGTCGACGCCCTGCTGCCCGAGCTCACCGACCGGGCCGCGGTCACCGCCCAGGAAGCCGGTCTCGGCACCGGCGAGCTGACGAACCTCCTCAAGGCCGTCGGCTTCGCGATGCAGCCGCAGATCTACCCCCGGCTGCGCCCGGACGCCGAGCGCTACCTCGCACGGAACCTCTCCGCCGTCACCTGGCGCTACTTCAAGCGGCGCCGCCTCACCGCGCTCGCGCTACCCGGCGCCGTCCCCTCGCAGCTCGCGTTCATCCCGCGCAACGCGGCCGTCCGCCGCGTCGCCCGCCGCGCCCGTTCCGTGCAGCGCTCGCTCAAGCGGACCGCGCTCGGATGACCTCCCCCGACATAACCCTCCCGAAGCTCTCACCGGGGGCGGAACCCACTGCCCCGCCCACGCCGCCGGCCCCCCGGCCCGCCCGCGGGAAGCCCCGGCTGCGCGCGCTCGACGGGTTGCGGCTCGTCGCGGCGCTCATGGTCGCCGCGTACCACTACGGCGGCCGCGACGGCGAGATCGCCGAGGCGTGGGGCAGCTCGCCCAAGCAGCAGTTCCCGACGGCCAGTGAATGGTTCGCGTATGGCTGTCTCGGCGTGCAGATCTTCTTCGTGATCAGCGGTTTCGTCATCTGCATGAGCGGCTGGGGCAGGCCCCTGCGCTCGTTCTTCGCGTCCCGCGCGTCGCGTCTGCTGCCCTCCTACTGGGCGGCGATCGTCCTGGTGACGGCGGTCTTCGCGCTGCCCGTCGTGGCGTACGACGCGGTCTCGCCCAGCGACGCGCTGGTGAACCTCACCATGCTCCAGCAGCCGCTGGGCGTGGACCGGGTGCTCGGCGTGTGCTGGACGCTCTGGGCGGAGCTGCGCTTCTACGCGCTGTTCGCGCTGTGTGTGGTCATGCCGGGCGCGACCCGCGCGCGGGTGGTGCTGTTCTGCGCGGTGTGGACACTGTCCGCGGCCGTCGCGGAGGGAGCGGACGAGCCGCTGCTCGACCTGGTGCTGATGCCGGAGTACGCGCCCTTCTTCGTCGGCGGCATCGGCATCTATCTGATCCACCGCGACCGCCGCGACCTCACGGCGTGGGGCATCACGGGCGTCAGCTGGCTGATCGGCCAGCACTACGCGGTCCAGGGGCTGTGGCACGCGCCGAACCCGGACTTCTTCTCGTACCGCTCCTCGGCCGTGATCATGGCGGTGGTGACGGCGGGCTTCGCGGCGGTGCTCCTGATCGCGCTCGGCCGTCTCGACCGGGTCAACTGGCGCTGGCTGACGGTGGCCGGCGCGCTGACGTACCCCTTCTACCTGGTGCACGAGCACCTGGGCTGGGTGACGGTCGAGGCGCTGCACCGCCACCTGGGGCTGCCGTCGTACGCGACGTTCGGTCTGACGATCGCCGCGATGCTGGTCCTCGCGTGGCTCCTGAACCGGTTCGTGGAAGAGCGACTGACTCCGCTCATCCGCGACGGACTCAACCGGGGCCTCACCCCCCGGAGTTGACGAGCGTCACCCCGATCCCCGCCACGACCGCGGCGAGGCCCTCATCGAAGCCGCGGTCGTGCGAGCGGAACATCTCCTCGCCCGCCGCCGCGGCCAGCGGGTAGGCGGCTAGGCGCTCGGCGCGCGCCGCGAGCTCGTAGCCGCCCTCGCCGTGCGCGGCATCCGGGCCCGTCGGGCCCGTCGGGCCCGTCGGGCCCGTCGACTGCTCCTCGATGACGTATCCGATGGTGTAGCTGTACGCGGTGAACCAGGCCCGGATCGCCGCGGCCGGCGTGAATCCAGCTTCGCCGAGCGTCCGCAGATGGAGCTCCAGGGGCGCCGCGTACGACAGGTCCGTGTAGCGCGTGCCGCTGAAGACCTTGGCGCCGTCGCGGTAGCGCAGCAGGTGGGCGCGGAGGTCCCGCATCGCGGTGGTGAGCGTCACGCACCAGTCGGAGTCCGGCGCGGACAGGAAGTCCTCGGCCATGCGCCGCATCATCTCGGTCGCCATCTCGTCGAGCAGCGCCTGTTTGTCCTTGAAGTGCCAGTACAGGGCGGGCGCCTTCACGTCGAGGCGCTGGGCGATGGCGCGCAGGGTCAGCCCTTCGAGCCCTGTCTCGTTCAGCAGGTCGAGCGCGGTGCGCGCCACTCGGGTCCGGTCCAGCTTCGTCGTAGCCACCTTGACAATTTAACACCGTTAAGCGCAAGCTCTGCGGCATGGCACTTAACAACGTTAAGGACACTGGCGTACTCATTGTGGGCGCCGGGCCCACCGGTCTTGCCCTCGCCTGCGACCTGGCGCGGCGCGGCGTGCCCGCCCTCGTCGTCGAGCGGGCCGCCGCCCTCTTCCCCGGCTCCCGCGGCAAGGGCCTGCAGCCCCGCACCATGGAGGTCTTCGACGACCTCGGCGTGATCGGCGCGGTCCTCGCGTCGGGCGGTCCCGTCCCGGTCGGCATGGTGTGGCGGGACGGGGAGCGGCAGGGCGAGCACCGGATGTTCGACGAACCGGAGCCGACGGAGACCGCGCCGTACACCACGCCGTGGATGCTCCCCCAGTGGCGCACCCAGGAGATCCTCCTTGCGCGCCTGCGGGAACTCGGCGGCGACGTCGCGTTCGGCGCGGAGGTGACGCAGCTGGCCCAGGATGCCGATGGGGTCACCGCCCGGCTGTCGACCGGCGCGACGGTACGGGCGGCGTACGCGGTCGCGGCGGACGGCGGCCGCTCCACCCTGCGCGGCGCGCTGGGCATCACGATGGCGGGCGAGGCCGTGGACCCGAACCCGGTCCTGGTCGCGGACGTCCGCGTCCCGGCGCTCGACCGCGACAACTGGCACATGTTCCCGCCCGCCGACGACACCGGCCTCTACACGGCGATCTGTCCGCTGGCCGGCACCGAGGACTTCCAGCTGACCGCCCAGTTCCCCGCAGGGGCGTCACCCGACCTCTCCCTTCAGGGCGTACGCGACCTCGTCGCCTCCCGCACGCACCTGACCGCGGACGACGTGACCGAGGTCCGCTGGTCCTCGGACTTCCGGCCGCGCGCGGCCCTGGCGGACCGCTTCCGCGAGGGCCGCGTCTTCCTGGCCGGGGACGCGGCGCACATCCACTCGCCCGCGGGCGGCCAGGGCCTGAACACCAGCGTCCAGGACGCCTACAACCTGGGCTGGAAGCTCGGCGCGGTGCTCGGGCGCGGCGCCCCCGAAGCACTCCTGGACACGTACGAGGAGGAGCGGCGGCCCAACGCCGCGCGGATGCTGGGCCTGTCCACCCGCATCCACCGCGGCGAGGCGCGGCGCGGGGCGGCCACCCGGCAGCTCGGCATCGGCTACCGGAACGCGTCACTGGCGGTGGAGACGCGCGAGGGCCTGCCGCAGGAGGCGCTGCGGGCGGGCGACCGCGCGCCGGACGGGCCGTGCGGCACCGGCACCCTGTTCGACGTGTTCCGCGGCCCGCACTTCACGCTCCTCGCGGTGGGCATGGACGCGGAACTCCCGCCGCTGGACGCCGAGTTGGTGCACGTGCGTGACGTACCCACGTACGAGCCGTACGGGAAGGGGCTGTTCCTCGTCCGGCCCGACGGGTACGTGGGCTGGGCGGGGACGGACGCGCGGGACGGCCTCACGGAGTATCTGGCACGCTGCGCGGCTTGACCTCAAGGATACTTGAGGTTCTACGTTCAGCACATGTCAGCTTTCGCGTATTCACACAGTGACCAGGACCTCGTCAACCAGCCTGTCGGCTACTGGAGTTCGGCCGCGGGCGCCGCCGTCGTCAACCACATCCGCACCATGCTCGCCGAGATGGGCCTCACCCAGCCCCAGTGGTGGACCCTCAGCCAGCTCGTCCAGGCGCCGGAGGGCCGCTCCCGGGACGAGGTCGTAGCGGTCCTGAAGGGCTACCTGGAGGTCGGCGAGGGCGTCCTGTCCCACAACATCGACGCCCTGCACGACCGCGGCCTCATCACCGAGGGCCCCGCGGGCGTCATCGCCCTCACCGACGAGGGCCAGGCGCTCCAGGCCCGCGTGGCCGACCGCCAGAAGGCCGTCCGCGCGGAGATCCACGAGGGCATCACCGACGAGGACTACGTCCGTACGCTGAAGGTCCTCCAGCGGATGATCCACAACGTGGGGGGCTCGGCCTGGCACCACTGAACGGTTCCCCCTGCGTGGCACCACTGAACGGTCCCCCCTGCGTGGCGCCAGGGAACGGTCAGCCGTCCGACGGCCTGCTGAACTCCTCGATCAGCACGGGGTACTCCTCGGCGCCGTGCCCGGCGGCGATCGAGCGGGCGGCCATCGCCTGGATCAGCTTCGGCAGCTCGGCGTTGACACCCGCCGCCTCACTCTCCTGGACCATGTGCGCCATGGCGCGCGCGTGGGTCTCCAGGGACGACTCCTCGGCCGGGAAGGAGCCCTTGTCGATCTGCTCGGCCTGCCCGGGCAGCCACTCGGCGACACCGGCGGCGATCTGCCGGGCGAACGGCGCGAACGTCGTGGCGTCGACGCCGACCGTCCTGAGCAGGGCGGTGCCCTGGAGCCAGGCGTTCAGGACGCTCCACATCATGGCGAGGCCCGCCACGTCGTACAGGGACGCGAGGCCGTGGTCCGCGCCGAGGTGGGTGACGGTGCCGAGCGCGGCGAGAGTCGCCTCGTGCGTCTCGAAGTCCGCCGCGGGACCGCTGTGCAGGATCACCGCGTCGGCGGTGCCGATGGCGGTGGGGACGGCCATGATGGCCCCGTCGAGGTAGCGGGCACCCCGCTCCCCGGCCCACCGCGCGGCCTCCCGGGCCTGGGCCGAGTCGCCGGAGGTCAGGTTCACCAACGTCGTGCCGTCGAGGGCGACTTCGCTCGCGCCGAGCAGTTCCCGTACGGCGTCGTAGTCGGTGAGGCAGACGATCGTGAGAGGGGCCGCCGCGAGCGCGTCGCCGACGGTCGGCGCCAACCGCGCGCCGTCCGCGACCAGTTGACCGGCCTTGGCCGCCGTTCGGTTCCACACGGTGGTGGGGTGCCCGGCTCTGAGGAACGCGGCGGCCAGCGCCTGCCCCATCAGGCCGAGACCGATGACGGTCACGGGTGCGGCTGCGGGCGCGGCAGCATTGTCGATCGCGGAATTGTTGTTCTCGGGTTCGTTGTTCATGACAGCATCGTCAACGTTGATACCGGTATGAAGGTCAAGCGAGGTTCGATGCGAATCGGGGAACTGGGCCGCCGGACGGGCGTCAACGCCCACCAGCTGCGCTACTACGAGTCCCAGGGGCTCCTGGAGGCGGACCGCGGCGCGAACGGGTACCGCGAGTACGACGAGTCCGCCGTGCTGCGGGTGACGCAGATCCGGCACCTGCTGGGCGCCGGCCTCTCCTCCGAGGACATCGCGTACGTGCTGCCCTGCGCCGTCGGAGAGGTCCCGGAGCTGCCCGGCTGCCCCGAGCTGCTCGAGGCGATGCGGACACGGCTGCGGCGCCTCGACGACCAGATGGAGAAGATCGCCCGGTCCCGCGACGCCCTCGCCACCTACATCGACGCGGCAGACCGGACGGGTGGCGACAGCTACCCGCCCTTGACGGGCGCCGCCGTCACACGCTGCTGACCGACAGCTTCACCGCGAACCCGAGGAACAGCGCGCCCGCCGCCGACGTGGCCCCGGCCGAGAGCCGCTTGCGGCGGCGGAACGCGGACGCGAGCCTGGTGCCGCTGAAGATCAGGGCCGTCAGGTAGAGGAAGCTCGCCAGCTGGGCCAGGATGCCGAGCACGACGAAGGACAGCGCGGGATAGGCGTAGCCCGGATCGACGAACTGCACGAAGAAGGCGATGAAGAACAGGATCGCCTTGGGGTTGAGCAGGCTGATCACGAAGGCCCTGCGGAACGGCCGCTCCCCCGCGGCCGCCTCCCGCTCGTCCGCCCGGCCCCCTTCCACGGCCTGCTCCCTGCGCGCACGCCACATGCCCCACGCCGCCCGCAGCATGCCGACCGCCAGCCAGGTCAGATAACCGGCGCCCGCGTACTTCACGACCCCGAAGAGCAGGGCGTTGGCCTGGAGGAGCGAGGCCACGCCCGCCGCCGACAGCGTCATCAGGACGGCGTCGCCGCACCAGACACCGGCGGCGGCGGTGTAGCCGGTGCGCACGCCGCGGCGGGCGGCGACGGAGAGCACGTACAGCGAGTTCGGCCCCGGCAGCAGGATGATGAGGACGAGGCCCGCGAGATAGGTCGGAAGATCGGTGACACCCAGCATGGCGGGAGTCTCGCATGGGCGTGCGACTCATGGATATCGGTGTCCGCTTGACGGACAGGAGGGACAGGCGGGGTAGGAGGGGGAGAAACCTCAGGCCTCAGGCCTCAGGCCTCAGAACACGTCCGTCGGGACATACGCGCCCCACACCTCCCGCAGCGCGTCGCACACCTCGCCCACGGTCGCCCGCGCCCGCAGCGCCTCCTTCATCGGATACAGGACGTTGGCCCCCTCCCCCGGCTCCGCCTTCGCCGTCTCCTGGAGCGCGGCCAGGGCGGCGCCCACCGCCGCGCCGTCCCGCTCGGCGCGGAGCGTGGCGAGACGGGCGGCCTGCCGGGCCTCGATGGCGGGGTCGACGCGCAGCGGCTCGTACGGCTCCTCCTCGTCGAGCCGGAAGCGGTTGACGCCGACCACGACGCGCTCGCCGCTGTCCGTCTCCTGCGCGATGCGGTAGGCGTTGCGCTCGATCTCGCCCTTCTGGAAGCCCTGCTCGATGGCGTGCACGGCGCCGCCGAGGTCCTCGACGCGCCGCATCAGCGCGAGGGCCGCCTCCTCCACGTCGTCGGTCATCCTCTCCACGACGTACGACCCGGCGAAGGGGTCGACCGTCGCCGTCACGTCCGTCTCGTACGCGAGGACCTGCTGGGTGCGCAGGGCCAGGCGGGCCGACTTGTCGGTGGGGAGCGCGATGGCCTCGTCGAAGGAGTTGGTGTGCAGCGACTGGGTGCCGCCGAAGACCGCGCCGAGGCCCTGGACGGCGACGCGGACGAGGTTCACCTCGGGCTGCTGGGCGGTGAGCTGCACGCCCGCCGTCTGCGTGTGGAAACGCAGCATCAGCGACTTGGGGTTCTTCGCGCCGAACTCCTCCCGCATGACGCGGGCCCACATGCGCCTGGCGGCACGGAACTTGGCGACCTCCTCCAGGAGCGTCGTACGCGCCACGAAGAAGAAGGAGAGGCGCGGTGCGAAGTCGTCCACGTCCATGCCCGCCGCGACCGCCGTACGGACGTACTCGATGGCGTCGGCCAGGGTGAAGGCGATCTCCTGCGCGGGCGAGGCGCCCGCCTCGGCCATGTGGTAGCCGGAGATCGAGATGGTGTTCCACTTCGGGATCTCGGCCCGGCAGTACCGGAACGTGTCCGCGACGAGACGCAGCGACGGCTGGGGCGGAAAGATGTAGGTGCCGCGCGCGATGTACTCCTTCAGCACGTCGTTCTGGATCGTGCCGGTCAGCCGGTCGGCCGCGATCCCCTGCTCCTCGGCGACCAGTTGGTAGAGGAGGAGCAGCAGCGCGGCCGGCGCGTTGATCGTCATCGACGTGGAGACCTTGTCCAGCGGGATGCCGCCGAACAGGACGCGCATGTCCTCGACCGAGTCGACCGCGACGCCGACCTTGCCGACCTCGCCGCTCGCGATCGGAGCGTCGGAGTCGTGGCCCATCTGCGTGGGCAGGTCGAAGGCGACGGACAAGCCGGTCGTGCCGTGCTCGATGAGCTGCCGGTAGCGGGCGTTGGACTCGGCGGCGGTGCCGAAGCCCGCGTACTGGCGCATCGTCCAGGGGCGGCCGGTGTACATCGTGGGGTAGACGCCGCGCGTGTAGGGGTACGCGCCGGGGGCACCGAGCTTCTCCGCCGGCTCCCAGTCCGCCAGATCCTCGGGGCCGTACACGGGTTCGATGGGCAGTCCTGACTCCGACTCGTGTGTCATGCCTCCAGCTTGCGCCCGCGCACGGGACGCGTCACTCGCGGCAAACCGGGAAACACTTTCAGGAGTGTTGTCCAAGGGCACCCTCCGAGGTGCCGGCTACGAGCGCGGGGGCGTGATGGGCAGGGGCGCGATATCAGCGGGGGCCGTGGCGGTGCTGGTCCTGACGGCGGGATGCAAGGCGGTCGCGGTGGACACGGAGGGGAGTCCGTCCGGCGGCGGACCCGGGAAGGAGACGTCGGCGGGGCAGCCGGCCGGCCCGTCCGGCGGGGACGACAAACCGGGAAAGCCGACGGCGAGGCAGCCGGCCCGGACCCCCACGGCACGCACGCCCACTCCTCCTCCCGCGCCTCCCTCCGCCCCTCCCAGGACACTCATGCGGGAAGGCGACCGCACCGGTCAGGTGCGGGAACTGCAGGCCAGGCTGCGGCAGCTCGCCTGGTTCAACGAGAACCCGACGGGGACGTACGGACCCGTCACCGCCGGGGCGGTCGCGGGCTTCCAGGCCAAGCGCGGGCTGCCCCGCACCGGCGCAACGGACACCGTGACCTGGCGGCGGCTGCTCGCCATGACGCGCGAGCCGACGCGGCACGAGCTCTACGCGGGCGGCGGCAGCCCGGCGGCCGCGCCGGACAAGCGCTGCCTGACCGGACGGGTCCTGTGCATCGCCAAGAGCAGCCGCACGCTGACGTGGATGATCGACGGCAAGGCCATGTCGACGATGGACGTGCGGTTCGGCTCGCAGTACACACCGACACGTGAGGGCACCTTCACCGTCTACTGGAAGTCCCGGCACCACGTCTCGACGCTCTACGACACGGCCATGCCGTACGCGATGTTCTTCAGCGGCGGCCAGGCCGTCCACTACTCGTCGGACTTCGCGGCCACGGGGTACAGCGGCGCGTCGCACGGCTGTGTGAACGTCCGGGACGAGAAGAAGATCGCGAGCCTGTTCGCGCAGGTACGGGACGGCGACCGGGTCGTCATCTACAAGTGAGACGTCGTCCCCTGTACGTGAAAAGCGGCGTGGGCGGGATCGGGGGAACGTATCCCGCCCACGCCGAGGGCACGGAGCCGAAGGTACGGGGGGAACCCCCGGCTCGTGCGCGGGCCGATGACCAGTCGGCTCACTTCTTACTGCGTCACCACCTCAAAAAACGTCACACCTACGAGGTGAGAGGCTTCCGCGACCCGGTCCGGCCACCGGTCACGGGAAGGTGGGGAGGGCGCTGCGGGAGGACGCGGGGGTCGGCGGGTGGGCGGACGGGGTGGAGACGGGCGGCACGGGGTGGCCGCCGGTGTCACCGCCCGAGCCCCCGTCGCCGCCGTCGCCGCCGTCGCCGTCACCGCCCGAGCCGTTCTCGCCGTCGCCGTCCCCGTCGCCACCGCCCTGGCCGCCGCCGTCGCCGCCGTGACTGCCGTCTCCGCCGCCCTGCTGGCCGTCGCCGCCGTGCTGGCCCCCGCCGTGCTGACCGCCGCCGCCCGGACCGCCCAGGACCCGGCCGCAGAACGCCTCCACGCGCGCGGGACCCTTGGCGGCCTCCTCCAGGCGGCGGCGCTTGTCGCCCTGGAGCTCACCGCTGCGGTAGGCGCGGCAGGCGAGCACCACCTTGCGGTACCACTGCTTCGCCTCGTCGCCGCGAGGCGTCCTGTCGCCGCTCGGCTGCTGCGGGCTGCCGGTGTGCTCGCCGCCCGCCTCGGCCTCCGGCGGCGGACTGCTCGCCGTCTCCCGCGACGTCGGCTCCTCGTCGGGCGCCGTGCTCGCGTCCGGGACCATGTCCTCGGACGGCTCCCCCGCCTCCTCCGACGGGGTGGCCGACGGCTCTTCCGGGGTGGCGACGGGTGACGCGGACACGGCGGGGCCCGGGTCACTGTGCGCGCCGAACGGCGAGGGCAGCACGCCTGTCCCCGCGGCCACGGCGACACCGCCGATCATGCAGGCCGCGAGAGCCGCGGCGAGCCCGAAGCGGACCGGGCGGCCCCAGCGGCTGGGGCGCGGCCGGTCCCCGGCACGTCCCATGCGTACGGTCTCGCCCGCGGCCGCCTCGTGGGCGGCCGTCGCGTACGGCGCGGTCCTGGCGCCGCCGCTCCGCGCGGCCCCGGCGTTCTCCGCGCGGGCGGCCCGGAACGCGGCCAACGCGGCGGCCTCACCGGGGAGTTCACCGGAACCGGCAACAGCGCGGGGCGCGGAACCGGCGGCGTTCTCCACGCCGGAATCGGCCTGCGCGACCTGCGCGGCCTGTGCGGTCTGCGCGGCCAGCGCGGCGAGGGCCTGCGCCAGCCGGTCGGCCTCAGGGCGCGTGTCAGGGTCGATGCCTTCGAGGGGCTCCCCGCGCAGCAGACGCTCCGCCGCGTCGCGGTCCAGCCACTGATGCTGCTCGTCGGCCATCACATGTCCTTCTGCGTCCGCGTACGCGATTGCGTCACACCGGCGGACGTCACCGCGCATCCGCGCGGCTCTCTCTGAGGCGGTACGGCGCCGAGCGCCTCCTTGGGGTCGGCCCCCTCCGGACCGAGCAGCTCGGCGAGGCGTTTCAGCCCGCGGTGCGCCGCCGTGCGGACGGCTCCCGGGCGCTTGCCGAGGGTCTGCGCCGCGCTCTTCGCGTCGAGACCGACGACGACGCGGAGCACGACGGCCTCCGCCTGGTCCTGCGGGAGCTGGGCTATCAGGGCGAGGGTGTCGCCGGTGGCGAGGGACTCCATCGCCTCTCCGGCGGTGTCGGCGTCGCCCGGCTTCCCGGTCAGCTCCGACTCGTCGCCGCCCACCGCGGGACGGCGGCCCCGCATGCGTATGTGATCGAGGGCGCGGTTTCGCGCGATGCGCGCCGCCCAGCCCCGGAACCGGTCCGCGTCGCCGCTGAACCGGTCGAGGTCGCGCGCTATCTGCAGCCAGGCCTCGGAGGCGACGTCCTCGGCGTCCGGGTCGGCGACCAGCGTGCGTACGTATCCCAACAGCCGTGGGTGCACGGCGCGGTACACAGTCCGGAACGCGGTCTCGTCCCCGTCCTGCGCCGCAAGCACCGCGGCGGTCAGCTCCGCGTCGTCCCCCAGCACTCTCTCAATCCTGCCACTCGGAGATCTGCGCCCGGCCCCGGCGCGAAGCAGCACGCTACGGGCTCGGACACACCTACGTCCATGTTTGTACAACGCGCAACTAACGCGTGACAGAACGCGGTGTGACAGAAAACGCACGCGCGGCGCTGAAGGAAGTACGGACCGCACGCGGTTCGTACCGTGTGCCGGCCGGGGCCTCTCCTGTGGGGGGTGGCGGCCCCGGCCGGTTTCCCGGTACTCCGTCCCCCGAACAGCGTCGATGCGTGACCTTCGGGGTCGACCGGCCAACGCGCGCCCGACCGGCCGGACGCCGGGAACGACCGGCGCACGTGATCTCGCCACAGCCCGCCGTCGGCACCTCCCCGCCGGTAAGGCCGGTACGTCCGTCCTCTTCATCGATGCGAGCCGACTCGGCATGCGGGAACCGCGACGCGGGCTCCCGACGAAATCCGGAGACGAGCTCCGGGAGCTCTCGGCTCGTCGCAGCCGTACCGTGAAGCCATGACCGCACTGCCCGACTGGATGCGCCCACCCCGCGCGGAAGGCTGGTTCGCGGAGGACCTGGATCACCTCCCCGAGGCGCCGCGTCACACCGAGCTGATCGACGGAACCCTCGTATTCATGCTGTCGCCCCAGCGGTCCTGGCACGGTCGTCTCGTCACCGCCCTGACCACCTCGCTCATGGCGCAGGCACCGTCCGGTACAGAGGTCGAGCGGGAGATGACGATCCGCCTCGATGCCCGCAATCGTCCCGAGCCGGACCTCTTGCTGACGGACATGCCTTACGACCCCGACCGCACCTGGTGTCCCCCCGACGCCGTGCAGCTCGTCGAGGAAGAGGGCGGCACGCCCGCTCCACGTCTACGAGCTCGACGAACCAACGGGCGCGTATGCGCCCGCAGGCATCTTCCGGGGCGTCCTTCAGCGCCCGCTGCCCTTCGACATCACTCTCGACCTCGACAGGCTCACGCCTTCCCGGAGTCGCTGAAAGCCACCACCACGACAGCGGTCGGGCATGGAGCCTGTGGCTCGACGAACTCACGCCTCTGGAGCAGGTGACCGCTCCCGGTCCACCTCTCGCTACCTCTTGGGCTCGGGCCCGGACCTCTGCCCACCCTTCCCCTTGGCCTTGGCCTTGGCCTTGGCCTTTCCGTTGCCCTTTCCCTTGGCCTTCGCCTTCTCCCCGGGCTGCGGCTTGCTCTTGGGAGCGCCGCCCCCGCCCTTCTTCCTGACCTCGTTGTCCCGGCCTTCGTTGTTCTTGCTCTCCGAACCGGGAGCGGCAGGTTCGGCGTGAGCCGATGGCGGTGCGGACGAGGATGGTGCGGACGAGGGCGGTGCGGACGACGAGGCCGGGTCCGGGCGTTCGTAAGGGGACGACGCAGGGGGCCGAGCAGGGGACGGAGGGTCGGACACCGTTCCCGCCCCCGCCAGCGCCACCCCGCCGAGCAGGCCGCCCGCCAGCACCGCACCCCCGGCCGCCCGCAGCGAGACCCGGCCCCGGCGGCGCTCGCGGGGGCGCCAGTCGTCGCGGCGCCGGGTTCGCGCCCGGTGCGCGCCCTCGTCCCGCGCCGCGCGGAACGCCGCGACCGCCTCCCCCTGCGCCACCACGTCGACCTCGGCACGCCCCGCCGCGGCGAGCAACTCGCCGAGGGAGGGGGAGGAAGAGGGAGAGGGAGAGGAGGGAGGCGGTGGAGGCGGGGGCGGGGGCGGGTTCGGCGTACCCCCGGAGCCGGGGGTCTCGTCTGCGTTCATCTCGACTCCCCCAGCGCGCCGGGACCGTCATCCGTCACACCGTCGGGCCCGAGCGGCCCGAGTCGTTCGCCCAGCTTCTTGAGGCCCCGGTACGCGGCCGTCCGCACCGCCCCGGGGCGCTTGCCGAGGACGCGCGCCGCCGTCGGGCCGTCCAGGCCGACGACCACCCGCAGCAGCACCGCCTCCGCCTGGTCGCGCGGCAGCGTGGCGACCAGGGCGAGCACCCGCTCCGTGGAGATCGCCTCCAGGGCCGAGGAGGGCGTGCTGTGCGGGCCCGGGAGTTCGAGCATGTCCTGTTCCAGCACGGCGGGCCGCGGCCGCGCCTTCTGGCGGCGCAGGTGGTCGAAGGCCCGGTGCCGGGCGATCGTCGCGGTCCAGCCGCGGAAGCCCGCGCCGTCCCCGCGGAACCGCCCGAGGTCCCTGGCTATCTCCAGCCACGCCTCGGCGGCGACGTCCTCCGCCGTCTCTCCGTCCGTGCCGACGAGGCCGCGCAGATAGCCGACGAGCCCCGGCTGGACGATGCGGTAGGCGACCGCGAACGCGGCCTCGTCGCCCTCCTGGGCCGCTGCCACGGCCCTGCCCAGCTCCTCGTCGTGCGCCTGTGCTCGACGGGGTCCCCCACCCTGGCCCAACCCGCTCCCATCCGGCCGACTCGGGCACAGTGCGCGGCGCCTGTGCCTCCACGGTCACCAGCGTCGCCGGGCGCGGAAATGTCACAGCGACCCGGCGCACGGCCACCCGCCGCGGGGTGTCACACCTCGAAGAGGCCTCCGCCGCCGGGACGGATCTCCGTGATGTCGATCGTCTGCGCCGCCGCCGGGGCCACCGCGGTGACCGGCTCCTCATACGCGGAGAATCTCATCCTCATGACCTCGCCGTCCTTCTCCGACTCCAGGCCGAGGACGTACGGCTTGCCCTGCGCGGCGATGTACACCGACGTCTCGCTGCCGTCCCTGTGCTCGACGAGCGGGGTGACGTCCTTGCCGTAACGCCTGGTCTCCGGACCGGCCTTGATGACGCTGTCCGGGCCGGGGCCGACGGGCATCGCGCGGGTGATCTTGTCGAGGTCGCAGCTGTTCACCGGCGACGCGGGGCCCGCGGCGGCGCCCGCCGGGATCTTCAGGTACTTGCCGCTCGCGAGCGCCGTCCGCTCCCTGACCCGCGCCGCGGTCTCGGGCCCGCGGGCGGCGGCCATCTCGCGGATCACCGCCAGCGACTCCTCGCTGAAGCGCATATAGGTGGAGCCGCCCCCGATCATGATGAGGTCGCCGCGCTGGGCCGGGCCCGCGTCGAAGGTGCCCGTGCAGTTGTTGTCGCGGTCCATGTGCAGAGACACCTTCTGGTGGCCCTTCGGGGTGACCTTGTCGACGCCTATGCGCACCGAGCCCACGTCGCGGAGCAGCTTCAGGGCCTCGACGGTGAGCTCCTTGCCGCGCCTCTCATCGTCGGGCACGACGTCCTCGAAGCTGCCTCCGGAGTACGTCACTTCGCGATCCGTGCCACAGGACGTGAGCGTGCCGGCGGCCGCGCTCACCGCGACGCAGAGCGCGGCCCCGCGCACCCACCGTCTGTCCGCCGCCGCACGTCGCCCCGTGCGACCCGCCATGCCGTTCCCCACCGGTTCCCCCGCCCGTACTTTCACTCAGCGCCACGCTGGTGACATTTCTTCACAACTGTCACATGGCCCAGCGCACCGGCCCGCCCCCGTGTCACACCCTCCGCGTGCGGGATACATCACGCGACAAATCGCCCTTCCGGCTACAACCCTTTGCCTCTTCGGTCAGTCGTACGGACTCGCTTGGTTCACCTGAAATTCGTTGAGGGGTGGGGTAATTGATCCCGCGCAAACCGCGTGAAAAGCCGCGTACCACGCATGCGTACAGGCCGCTGAGCCTCAAGCGCAGGGCGTGGCTGACGGTCGGGGCGGTCGTGCTGGGGGGTGCCGGAGCGGTGACGTACGCGATGGCCGGTCCGAGCGACGGGGAGGGCCCCGGCCCCGACCCGCGCGCCAAGCGGCCGGCGAGCGTGCACGATCTCCCGCTCGAGGCCGACGGCGCGGCGAAGCGGGGGCTGCCGCGCACGTCGACCGAGCAGTTCTCGCTCCTCGGGGTCTCCTGGAGCGGGGACACCGAGGAACTCGAGGGCACGGCCCAGGTCCGTACGCGCGCCATCGGTTCCGGCGCGTGGAGCGGCTGGCAGTCCCTGGACCTCGAGCCGCACCCTTCGGAGAAGGCGGAGGCGGGCTCGCGTGCCGCCTCCGATCCGCTCTGGGTCGGGCCGTCCGACGGCGTGGAGGTCCGCGTCGCGGCGGCCGACGGGACGTCGAGTTCCGTGCTGCCGGAGGGACTCGAGGTCAACCTCGTGGACCCTGGTGTGACGTCCAAGGAGGCGCGGAACCCGTCGCTCGACGGCGGTCCCGGCGCGTCCGGCGCCGCGGCGAGGGGCACCGCGATGGCCCCCGCGGCCTTCGCGGCCGACGGCGACACCCCCACGCCCACCACCGGTCCTGTACCGGCGGACACGCCGACCGCACCGACCACGCCGACCGCACCGGCCGCCGCCCCGCGGGCCGCCGACGAGCCGCCGTCGGCACCCGACCCGTCGGAGTCGTCGGACTCGGCCACCACCCCCACCAAGCCGACGGCCCCGCCGTCCACGGTCACCCGGCCGCCCGTGATCGGCCGTGCGGCCTGGGGCGCCGACGAGTCGCTCGTCAAGGACCCGCCGGAGTACACCGAGAAGGTCAAGGCGGTCTTCGTCCACCACACGATCGGCTCGAACGACTACAGCTGCGCCCAGTCCGCGTCGCTGGTCCGCGGCCTCCTGACGTACCACGTGAAGACCGAGGGCTGGAACGACCTCGGCTACAACTTCCTCGTGGACAAGTGCGGCCAGGTCTTCGAGGGCCGCGGCGGCGGCATCGACGTGCCCGTCCGCGGCGCGCACACCTACGGCTTCAACGGGGACTCGGCGGGCATCGCCGTCCTCGGTGACTTCGAGGGCGACCCGGCGACGGACAAGCCCGCGGGCAAGCCGACTCGTGCCGCCCTGGAGTCGGTGGCGCGCGTGACGGCCTGGAAGCTCGGCCAGTACGGGGGCGACCCGGCCGGCAAGGTGACGCTGACCGCGTCCGACGACACCGGCGTGTGGAAGAAGGGCGAGCGCGCCTCGCTCAACACCGTCTCCGGGCACCGCGACGGCTACGCGACCGTCTGCCCCGGCAAGAACCTGTACGCCAAGCTCGGCGAGATACGCCGGTACGCGGGCAGCGCGGGCCGCAACTCGGCCCTACCGACGGGCGACTACAACCGCGACGGCATCACCGACCTGATCGCCGGCACCCCGAAGGCGTCGTCGGGCCGCGGCCGCGTCACCGTCGTGCCCGGCGGCCTGGACGGCCCGGTGGGCGGTTCGAGGATCTCGCTGACGCAGGCGAGCACCGGCGTTCCCGGCTCCTCGGAGACCGGCGACGACTGGGGCGCCGCCACCGCGTGGGGCGACCTGAACGCCGACGGCCACGCGGACCTCGTCATCGGCGCGCCCGGCGAGGACGACACGTCGGGCAACAAGGACCGCGGCGCGGTCACGATGCTCTACGGCCCGACGTTCACGTCCGGCACGGACATGCAGCTCTCGGCCGACTTCCACTACCCGGGTGCCCGGTTCGGCGCGGCGGTCGCGTCCGGCGACTTCAACGCCGACGGCAAGGCGGACGTCTTCGCGGCTTCGACCGGCACCGGCGGTTCGTGGTCCGCGCGGCTCGACGCCGACCACGCCTCGGGCGGCAGCCTCACCCCGGGCGACACCGCGATCGCCTACCCCGACGCCGCGTCCGGCGACTTCAACAGGGACGGTTACGCGGACGTGGCGCTGACCTACCGCGACCAGGCGGGCAAGGGCAAGGTCGCCTGGTTCAGGGGCGGCAGGTCGGGCCTGAGCCGGGTCGGCGTCCTCTCCGTCCCGGGCGGCCGCTCGGTCGCCGTGGGCGACGTCAACGGCAACGGCTACGACGACCTCGTCATCGGCCAGCCCTACACCGCAGAGTCGGGCGCCCACGCGGGCGGCCAGGTCACGGTGG
Source organism: Streptomyces sp. NPDC093510 (assembly GCF_040683555.1). Classification (NCBI taxonomy): domain Bacteria; kingdom Bacillati; phylum Actinomycetota; class Actinomycetes; order Kitasatosporales; family Streptomycetaceae; genus Streptomyces; species Streptomyces sp. NPDC093510. The sequence continues at coordinate 127,238 of NZ_JBFBEE010000020.1, read as the reverse complement.
TCCCCGGCACGTCGACGGGCTTCACGACGACCGGTATGAAGACGGTCCACCAGGCGACGTCCGGCGTCGTCGGGGCGGCCGAGGCGGGCGACGCGATGGGCTGGTCGGTCGCGGCGGGCGACTACAACGCCGACGGTTACGCGGACGTCCTCACCGGCGCCCCCGGCGAGGACATCACCCGCTCCGGCACCAACCGCAAGGACGCGGGCACCTCGCTCCTCCTGAAGGGCTCCTCGTCCGGCCTCACCGGCACGGGCGCGAAGGCGTTCTCGCAGGACGAGCCCGACGTGCCCGGCTCCACGGAGAGCGGCGACCGCCTCGGCTCCTCGGTGACGCTGGCCGATCTGTCCGGCTTCGGCCGCGCCGACCTGGCCATCGGTGTCGAGGGCGAGGACACGGGCGACGGCACGATCCTCCAGCTGGACAGCGGCAGTTCGGGCGTGCCCGGCGCGAGCGGCGTCTATTACGGACGTACGGCGCTGGGGACCCCGGCGGGGGCCAAGCTGGGCCAGGCCCTGACCCCCTGACGCCCTGACGGCTCACGCGCCGCTCCCCGGGACGACACCCGGGGAGCGGCGCTTCGCGGCGCCTCACGTGCCGCTGGGCACCCGGCAGTCCTCGGGCTGCGGCTTGCCCTCGGGCCAGCCGATGCCGACGAACTCCAGCTCTTCGGTACGCGGGTTCAGCTCGACCACGGCCACCGGCTTGTCGTAGGCGTTCCCCGCGTTGGTCAGACAGATCCAGCCGCTGGCCCCGCGGACGCGGTTGACCGCTTCGAGGCGCTGCCACATGTCGGAGACCCGCTTCAGCGGCGGCACCGTTCCCTCGGTCTGGGCGTTGGACAGCAGCACGGCCTTGGCTATGGTGCGTACGCCGTCGTGCACCAGCATGGTGCGGGAGTCCTTCAGCCGTACGGGCCCGATCTCCCCGGCGCTTCCCCTGCCGATCAGTGCGCGCAGCTCGTCCAACTCCCGCTGGGGCTCGGTGAGATACGCCGGCCGGCCCTTCGCACCACCCTTCTTGCCGCTCTTCCCGCTCAGCTCGTGGTTCCAGGCGTCGGGGTGGCCGGGGGCCGCGTACTGCACCGTGACGACGGGCTCCTGCCCGCCGCCGCGCAGCCGCTCCCAGTCGTCGCCCTTCATGTAGCGCTCTAGCGTGGCCGCACCCGAGCCGCTGACGATCGTGTACTTCTTCCCGCGGCACTGCACGTCGGCCAGTTTCAGCGCGAAGAGCCGCAGGTGGACCGGGCGCCCCGCGAAGTACACGTAGCGGGCCGTGGACTGGCAGATGTTCTGGGCGATGAGGGTGAAGTCGTTGCCGGTGTCGCCCGGGTCGGTGATCGAGGGGGAGTCGAACGTCTGGTCCTTGGGTCCCGGCGGCCCCTTCTCGTCGCGGCTGAACGCCTCGGCGAGCGAGTTGTTGTATATGTCGCGCGGCCGCTTGTCCCTGACCAGGACGGTCTCCTCGTCCTTGAGCTCGCCGTGGAAACTGGCCAGCGCGTCGGCCTGCTGGCGGTTGGTCGGGATGATGCGGGCGAGGCCGGGATAGGGCTCCTTGCCCGCGCTCTTCTCCGGGTTGGCCAGGCCGTCCGCGCTGACGCGGGCGGCGAGGACCGGGATGTGCAGGTCGCCGGTCAGCCGTGCGATGGCCTTCTCCGTGGCGTCCAGGCTGAGGTTGAAGCCGGTGACGGCCCGGAGGTTGTCGTTCTTGTCCGCGGCCATGTCCGCCAGCTGGTCGACGACCCGCTCCTGCTGGGCGTAGGCGTCGCCGGGGTTGGCGAGGACGAGCCGCAGCAGGGGTGTGTTCTCCTCGCGGTTCGCCCGGTACTGGGCGAGGTAGGCGCCCTGGATCTCGCTGCGGAGCTGTACGCGCTCGGCGGCGATGTCGGGCTGGAGCGGCAGCATCAGGGCGACGGTGACGTGCGGCTTGTCGCCGACGAACTCCTCGTTCTCCTTCGCGATGGCACGGGCCACCTCGTCGATCTCCCGCGTACCGAAGGCGTATCCGGTGCCGTTGACGCCGATGCACTCGCCGCCGTGCTTCTCGACCCCCGTGGCGCAGCTGTCGGGTCCGCCGATCGGCGGCAGGAACACGTACAGGAGCACGCCCGCGGCCACGAGGCCGGACAGCGTGAGAACCCTGCGCATCCAGTTGGCCAGGAACGTGTTGTACAGCCAGTTTCCGAACTGTCTCACCGCTGCCCTCCCTTTCCGTCAGCCGAACCCGATGTGCTCCGTGCACACGCACCGCTTCAGCGGCTGTTTGTCCTCGGCCCGGTCGCCCCAGTCGCGGGCCATGCGGATGAGGAGCGCGGCCCCGTCAGCCGCCCTGGCCACGTCCGCCCCCTCGGGCCCCTGGTCGCGCACCGCCTCGTCGGCGAGGGTCGCCAGCTCCTCGCTGAGCTCCCGCAGGGGCCCGCGCAGGACGCCGGGCACGATCTCCTCCAGCGGCCGCGTCCGGTCCTCGGTGAGCCACACCGCGTGCAGCAGCCGGTCGATCCGGCGCCGCAGGGTGTCGCCGCGCACCTGCCTCTCGCCGAGGGCGCGCGCGTACCGGTCGTCGTCGGCGCCGACCAGCGCGGCGTCCGCCACGGCGAGCAGTTCCTCGCACCACTCGCCGACGGGACGGGTGCGGAAGGCGTCGGCGAGGTAGCGGGTGACGAGGTCCGCGCCGTCGGAGGCGAGGAGGTGGTGCATCCGGTGCGCGGCGGCGGTGACGAACAGGGCGTCGGGGTGGCGGTCGCCCAGGTCGCGGTAGTGGCCCTGGAGCAGCGCGTGGTCGGCGTGCCAGGCGGCCCCGCCGTCGCGCAGCCGGTGCAGCCGCCGTGTGAGCAGGCGGCGCAGGCCGAGGTCGCCGATGAAGTGCCGGGGGCAGCGGGGCCAGCCGGTGTCCTCCAGGAGTTCGGCGATGCGGTACGCGTTGAGCTGCTCGGTACGCCCTTCCTGCACCGCGCGCATCAGCGTCTGGGCGCACTCCACGTCGTGCGCGACCGACAGGTGGGTGAGCAGGTCGAGCCAGTGGCCGCGGTGCTCCGGGGGCAGTTCCTCGGGGAGCCGGCGTACGACGAGTTCGTCGATCAGTACGTCGGCCACCGGGCGGTCGGCGACGGGGCGGCCCTGCTCGTCCTCGGCCGCCGGCACCCGGGCGTCCAGGATCGCCCAGTCGGTGCACTCCTCGGCCGTCGGAAAGGTGGCGGCCGCGGTCGCCTCGCCGAGCCGGGTCACGAACCGCGGGCGCCCACCGCTCAGCCGGTGCACACCGCTGTGGATGCGGAGCCGGACGGCGTTGTCCGGCTGCTCATGGCCGCCGCGCGACCGGCTGAGCTCGTCCTTCTGCCGGTCGCGGGTGAGCACGGGCATCCGTACGAGGAGGACGCCCCGCCACAGCGGCGCGTGGTCGGGGACACCGCCCGGCGGCCGGCTCCACCGGGGCAGCTCGCCCGTGAAGGGCTGCCAGGTCGCCATGCCGTCGCGGCTGCTCCCGGCCCGGTGCAGGAAGCGGCCGCCGTCCTCGCGCCGGGCCGTCGCGAGGATCACGAGGCGGTCGTGGTGGCCCCGCTCCCGGTCCTCCAGGGCCGGTTTCACCAGCCGTCTGCCCAGGGAGCCGTCCGCGTGGTCGAGGAGCAGGGCGGGCCGCCCCACTCGCGACATACGCCCGCGCACCCCTTGGTAGGCGGCGTCGATGTCCTGCCGCAGCGCCCGGAACAGAAAGCCCTCGGCGATGCGCCGCGCCTCACCGCCCTGCTGGAAGTCCTCGCCCAGCGCCCGGAGTCCGGCCTGTGGATGGCCGCCCGCGCCGGGGTACTCGCCGTAGCAGTCCGCGAGGGCTGCCCTGCCCTCCGCGGAGACGCGGGCGAACAGCCCGTCGAGCAGGGCGTTGAGGAAGGGCCCGGCCAGCGGGCTGGTGACAAGTCCCGCCAGGTGGCCCAGGTAGTTCCTGGCCGTCCCCTTCAGCACGCCCCGCCAGAAGGAACCCGGCGGCAGGATTCCGTCGAGGCGGCTCACCTCGTCCACCAGGGGCGCCGTCCGGGCGAGCCGGTCGCTCGCGGCGACGGCCGCGAGTCCCGCGTACAGCCTCGGCACGGCGATCCCGCCGCCGTCGCCGCTCCAGTCGCCGTACTGCAAGGCGATCTTGCGCAGCACCTCGGTCACTTCCGACCGGCTGCCGGGCTCCTCCGCGGCCTGCTCCCGGCAGTCGGTCAGGGCGCAGTCGACGTACGCGACGGGGACGCGCGGCCCGAAGTGCCGCCGTATGCAGCGCAGCAGCCGCCCTTTGCCCATGCCGGGCCCGCCGACGAGAAGCACCACGGGGAGATCGGGCCCGTAGAGGGGTTCCCGTTTCCGCCCCGCCGCGGTCCTCCCGAGCAGCCGGGCGATCAGGCCGCCGTCGTCCAGCAGCTCAGCGAATCCGAGTTCATCAGGCACGGGCCTCTCCGTGGCCGCGACGGCCGTGTCTACAGTGAAGGCGCGTCAGGTTAGCCGTGTGGACGGGGGTTTGGGGAGGGTGCGCCGCAAGTCACCCCGTGGGTACACCCGGCGTCCGGGTGCCTCCATGTCCGGCTGGTGCGCCAACTGACGCGCCAGCCGCAGGAGGCCGCGCCGGGACGCCGCCCGCACCGCCCCGGGACGCTTGCCGAGGACCCGCGCGGCGGAAGGGCCGTCCAGGCCCATCACCACCCGCAGCAGGACCGCCTCGCCCTGGTCGGGCGGCAGGGCCGCGACCAGGTTCAGCACGCGCTCCGTCGCCAGCGCCTCCAGGACGAGGCCGGCGGTGTCGTCCTCGGCCGGGATGTCGAGCAGGTCCTGCTCGACCGGTGAGCCGCGCGGCCTGCTGCGGACCCGGCGCAGATGGTCGAGGGCGCGATGGCGCGCGACGGCCGCGGCCCAGCGGCGGAAGTCGGCGCCGCTCCCCCGGAACCTCTCCAGGTCGCGCACGATCTGCAGCCACGCCTCGGAGGCCACGTCTTCCGCGTCGTCGCGGACGAGTCCGCTCACATGTCCGAGAAGTCCCGGGTGAACGCACCGATAGACAAAGGAGAAGGCCGCGTCGTCCCCCTTCCGCGCTTCCCCCAGAGCCCGGGTCAGCTCCTCGTCGCAAGCCGCCGTACGGCGATGTACCCCACCCTGCGCCACGCTCTCCTCTTCACCCAGCCGGCACCGGCCACCGTGCCGCGTTTCCCCATAATCAAAGAAGGCTCAATAATTCATCGGCGTCGATTTCACGCCACATGGCGCACACGGCCCGGCAAGGTGAGGTAAAAGGTCTGGAGCGAGACCTCGGAGCCATCCGTTCCGCCTCTCTCGAGGCAATTGACGACCTTCCCCAGGGGATTCCACACCCGGCCGTCCGGCATCCGGACACCGACGGACTGCCCGAAGAATTCCCGCTGCTCTCCGTCGAAGTCGATCCAGACGGCGCCCGCGCGGCGCACGAGGACTTCCCCGACGTAGGCGCCGAGCCCGAAGAGGGTTTCCGCGATCTCGCCGCGCGTACGGCCGCTCCTGCGGAGGCCGTCGATGAGGAAGTCGACGACGCGGAGACTGGCCACGGAGAAGTCGAGCGGAAGCCGGTTCCGCGCGGTCGCCCGCGCGACGAACCCCCGCGCCTGCTCCCTCATCTCCTGTGCGCCGACCGCCTGACTGCGTCCGCCCTGTCTCCCCTGTCTCCCCTGTCTTCCCTGTCTGCCCTCACCGTCCATGAGTCCCCACCCCTTCGCCTCGGCAGCCGAGAGCGCAGGACGCGCCCTCTCTCTACTGAGCGGAAGTCGCCTCTCTGTTGTGACGGCTTTCCGTCGTGCCTCTTCTCACACAAAAATGCCGCACGTTTCGTACAACCATTTCGCCACAGGACCCCCGACCGCCGGGGGAAAAGTCCGGTTTCTTCCCTGCCTGGTGGATAGCCTTCCCGATGTTGTATAACCACCCCGATTTCACGAGGGGCTGGAGAAGATGCGCAACGGAAACGCGACCGCGGGCAGAGAAACGGACGGCCTGGGGGAATTAGTCGTTCCGGAGGATCCGGACGATCCGACGGTGGTCGGCGAGATATCGAACCGGCGCGTGGTGGCCGTGGGCGGAGTGCTGTTCGGCATCTGTGCCGGATTCGTCGTCTACGGCGTCGTCGGCGGCGACGACGAGCCGGAGCGGCGTTCCGTCCCCTCGGTCTCGGTGACGTACCGCGTCACCGGCACGGGCACCGCCGACGTCTCGTACCTCTCGGCGAACACCGAAGGGAGCACGGCCGTCGAAACGGGCGTCGAGACGGCCGTCGAACTTCCCTGGCGGAAGACAGTGCGCGTCCCGCTCGGCAAGGACCCGGCGGTCAGCGTCCGGCTCGGCGAGCAGGGCGGCGAGGCGAGCTGCACCCTCTCCCTGCGCGGCGAACACCAGCAGCGCGCCACGGCATCCGGCGCCGGCGGGCGCGCCACCTGCACCGCCGAACTCCCGGCGGAGCCGGCCCCTTAGCTTGTCAGCAGCTTGTCAGCCCCTCGGCGCTGCCCCGCGCCCGCCGCGACACCACCGCCCGCAGCACCCGGCGGCCCTCTGTGGAGACGTCCAGGGCCTGGCGCAGGCCGCCGATGGGGCCCGCTCCCTTGTTGGAGAGCAGTTCCAGGATGCGCACCTGACGGCGGAGTTCGGCGGCGACCAGCGGGGACATGCCGTCCGTGCGGCCCTCGCGGCGCGCCGCCACCGAGCGGGTGCCGGCCGGCTCGGTGTCCAGGAGTCGGTGGACCTGGAGCGCGGCGACGGAGCAGCCGTCCGCCCACTCCCGGACCGCCGCGCCCGAGTGCGCCGCGGGGACCGCGTCGAGCATGCGCCGGGCGAGCGCGGCCGCCTCACCGGAGGTGCCCCGCACCCGGCCGGCCGGATCACCGGCGGCGTCGAGCGCCGAGCGCGCGTCGGCCAGCGGACCGCCCCAGTCGCCACCGTCGGCGAGCCTGGCCCACAGGGGGCGCAACAGGTCGTCGTCGCCGCCGTCGCCGCCGAGCACCGGAACGCACCGGTCCAGGCAGGCGAGCCCGCTCGCCGCCAGACCTCTCTCGTCGGCCTGCGCGATCAGCTCCACCAGGCTCATGCTGCACTTCTCCCCCGTAACGGACCCTGCACTGCCCCTTACTGCGTGCACCGCCCCGGGAACGTCACTGCCACGTCACTGGGGCACGACGCCCAGCCGGTCGAGGAAGCGGAAGAAGAGCTGCTCCGCGGAGGGTTCGGCAGCCGCGTTCAGTACGTCGAGCAGTGGCCCGGGGCGCACCGTCCTGCCGGATTCAGCGGCCCAGGCGACCGCTCGCCGTGCGGCGTCGCGCGGCTCCAGGAAATAGTCGTCCACGGACAGTTCGGTGTCGCCGAGGTATCCGGCGACCGCGCGCCGCGCCAGGCACGTGCTCCACGCCCCGCTCTGGGGCGCCGCCGCCTCGACGATCACGCAGGCGCTGTCCATCACGAACCCGAAGAGGGCGGGCGCGTCCGTCTCCAGGGCCAGCGTGTTCATGTTCCCGACGTCGCGCGTGCCGTCGCCGCCCGGGACCTCCCACACCTGCCAGCCGTCGGGCCGCCGGTCCAGGAGGGTCAGTTCGTCCCGCAGGTCACCCACCGCCGCGAGCTCCGTGAGCGGCCGCTCGCTCCTGCCGACGACGTAGTACCCCCAGTAGCCCATGCCGCGTCCCCCCGCCGTGTTCCGCACACTCCGTACCGCAATCTTGTCGTTCGTGGCCGAATACACCACAGATACCGGCAAGTCCGCCACCGGAAAGCCGAATTGCGACTAGCCGACCGTGTCGGCGAGCTTCACGAAGTCGTTCCAGGCCAGGGTCGGTTTCCTGGGGTCCCAGAGCTTCTGGACGGTGGCCCGCAACGGCATCCGGATGCCCTGCGCGACCTGCTCCTGGTTCTGTGCCCCCGCGATGTCGCCCCACACCGCGAAGGAACCGCCGAGGATCTGGTCGTCGTACCGCTCGCTCACCGGGCGCGTGCCGCGGACCACCAGCGGGGTCCAGCTCTCGTAGATGCGCTGCCCGGTGGGGTAGCGGAAGGTCTGGGGCTGGCCGAGGACGTAGTAGAGGTACTCGTCGTTGTAGTTGGTGAGCTTGCGGCCCGCCTTCAGGTACTCGTCGGGCTCGCGCGCGCCGATCTCCTTGCCCGTCCAGTAGGCGACTTCGAGGTCGTCGGCGGCCTCGGCGGTCCCGCCCCGGAAGAACCCGTCGTTCCAGGCCTTCGGCTTCTTCTCGTGCTTGCGCACGGTGTCGGCGCGGTCGTTGAGCCAGCCGGTCGCCAGGTCCTGCACGCGGGCGCCGGGGCCGTAGCGCTCGCGGGCGGCCGCGGCCAGCTGCGGATAGGAGGCCTCGGGGTTCTTGACCGTGAGGGCCTGGTATTCGTCGGCGCCGAGGTGCCAGTACGCGCCGGGGAACAGCTCCGCGTACTCCTCGAGGAGATCGTCGACGATCTTCGCCGCCGCGGGTTCGGAGATGTCGAGGGCGCCCTGCGTGGCGGCGCCGCGTGCGTTGCGGAGCTGGAGGGAGGGGTGCTGCCGGATGACCGTGCCGAGGTGTCCGGGCGAGTCGATCTCGGGCACGACCGTGATGTGCCGGCTCGCCGCGAGCTTCAGGATGCCGCGGACCTGGTCCTTGGTGAGGTGGTCGGAGGAGACGATCTCGGGGTGCGAGTCCGACGCGACGCGGAACGCCTGGTCGTCGGAGAAGTGCAGGCCGAGCTGGTTGTACTTGAGATCACCGAGCTCGCGTATGCGGTCCTCGATCCACTTCGCGTCGAAGTGCTTGCGGGCGATGTCGAGCATGAGGCCGCGCTGCGGCTTGGCCGGACGGTCCCGCACGACGCCCTCCGGAGCGGTTCCGCCACCGCTCACCTCCTGCTTGAGGGTGCGGGTGCCGTAGAAGACGCCGGCCTCCGCGGGCGCGGCGATCCGCACCTGCTGCCCCTTCACGGACAGGGTGTACGACTCCGCGCCGCCCTTGGTTCCGCTCTCACCCTTGTCGTCGTCCGTGAGCGCCAGCTCCACGTCGCCCTTTTCGGGCCGCGCCTTCCCTCCGTACCGCAGCTTCAGCTCACCGGCGAGCAGCCGCGCCTCGTCGGCCAGGCCGTCGTCACGGACGACGACGCGGCCCTTGCCCTCGGCGGGACGCCAGCCGGGGCCGCGGGCGGCGGAGTGCTCGCGCACGACGGGTATGGTCCGCGGGGCCTTGGAGAGCTCGTAGCTCTTGGTGGGGGTCGGGGCGGCGGAGGGAGCGGACTTCCCGCCCGCCGGCCGGTCGGTGGCACCCTCGCCCTCGCCGCCGGGCCAGACCGCCACGGTCAGCGCGACGGCCCCGGCGACCGCGGCGCCGCCCGCCGCGGCTATCGGCCCGCGCCTCACCGGTCACCCCTCGGTGCCGTGTTCGATGCCGCGGCGCTCGAAGCTGTACTCGGCGCCGTACCTGAAGTCGGAGTCAGAACCAGAGCCATACCGCCACGCTACGACGGGTCTCCCAGGGCGGCTCGTCCACGCCGGAGAGCCAAACTCTCCCATTCGAGTGAAATTCGCTCATCATTCGGACACCTCTCCACTCGTCTCGATAGCGTTACGTCACCCCCACACCCGCACCGCCCCTCCCTAGCCGCCCCCTGCCCAGGAGCGCACGCTGCCCCCGCACCGTTTCCCCAGCCCCGTCGGCCGCGCAACCCCTGCCGCTCCGCCGCACCAGCTGAACTCCGCGACGCCCGCCGCCGCCGAAGCCGCCCTCCTCACCTGCTGCGGCAGCCGACGCTGGGCCCGCCGTGTCACCGCCCACCGTCCCTACCCCGACCAGGAGGCACTGCTCGCGGCGTCCGACGAGGCGGCGTACGACCTGTCGCCCGCCGACCTCACCGAGGCCCTGGCCTGCGAACCCCTGACCCCCGTGATCCCGCACCAGGACGCCGCCCAGGCGGGGTACGGCGCCGCCCACACCGCCCTGCGCGCCGCCCACGCCGCGTACGAGAGCCGCTTCGGGCACACCTTCGTGATCTGCCTCGACGACGTCGCCCCGGACGAGAGCCTCGACCACCTGCTCTCCGGCATCCGGTCACGCCTCGGCAACGATCCGGAGGAGGAGCGCGCCCTCGCGGCCGATGAGCTGCGCCGCCTCGCCCGCGGCCGCCTGGCCCGGCTCACCGCAGGCCAGACGCCTGGGAACACCGCAGGACACGCCGACAGGGAGAGTCGACCGCAAACGCGCCCCGATAGCCCGTACGTGCCTGTTTGATTGCCTGTTTGATCACACCTGCGGACCCGGGGCAGGGCTACCGACAACTCGTCGATACGATGACGAGCGGCCGGTGGACCGTACCCGGCCGGGCCCGTCCGACCACCCAAAGCCGGCTGGCCCCAATCCCCGCTCCCGGAGGGTTCTGCCGTGCCGGCTGGAACGCTGTACCGCGGCCGGGAAGGAATGTGGTCCTGGGTGGCTCACCGAGTCACCGGCGTCCTCATCTTCTTCTTCCTGTTCGTGCATGTGCTGGACACCGCTCTCGTCCGCGTCTCCCCGGAGGCGTATGACGATGTCGTCAGCACCTACAAGACGCCGATCGTCGCACTCCTCGAGTACGGCCTGGTCGCCGCCATCCTCTTCCACGCGCTCAACGGCCTGCGTGTCATCGCCGTCGATTTCTGGTCGAAGGGTCCCCGCTACCAGAAGCAGATGCTCTGGACCGTCGTCGGCATCTGGGTCGTCCTGATGGTCGGGGCGCTCTACCCCGTCCTCGGCCACGCCGTCCGCGAAGTCTTCGGGAGCTGACGCCAGACATGTCTTCTGACACCACGCTTGAGAAGTCCGCAACGTCCGGGACCTCCGGGATCAGCCCCGTCGAGGGCGCGTCGCTCTACGACGTGGACAACCCGGCCCCGGTCATCGAGGCGCCGCGCAAGCGCACCTCCAAGACCCCGCGCTCGACCCGCGGCAACTTCGAGATGGCCGCATGGCTCTTCATGCGCCTGTCCGGTGTCGTCCTGGTCGTCCTCGTCCTCGGCCACCTGCTGATCCAGCTGGTGCTCGACGGCGGCGTCTCCAAGATCGGCTTCGCGTTCGTCGCCGGCCGCTGGGCCTCGCCGTTCTGGCAGGTCTGGGACCTGCTGATGCTGTGGCTCGCGATGCTGCACGGCGCCAACGGCCTGCGCACGGTCATCAACGACTACGCGGAGCGCCCGAACACGCGTCTGTGGCTCAAGGGCCTGCTGTACACCGCCACGGTGTTCACCATCCTTCTGGGCACGCTGGTGATCTTCACCTTCGACCCGAACATCCGCTAAAGCCGAGGCGACTTCCGTGAAGATTCACAAGTACGACACCGTCATCGTCGGCGCGGGCGGCGCCGGCATGCGCGCCGCCATCGAGGCGACGAAGCGCAGCCGCACCGCCGTGCTCACCAAGCTCTACCCCACGCGTTCCCACACGGGCGCCGCGCAGGGCGGCATGGCCGCCGCGCTCGCCAACGTGGAGGAGGACAACTGGGAGTGGCACACCTTCGACACGATCAAGGGCGGCGACTACCTGGTCGACCAGGACGCCGCCGAGATCCTCGCGAAGGAGGCCATCGACGCGGTCCTCGACCTGGAGAAGATGGGCCTGCCGTTCAACCGCACCCCGAACGGCACCATCGACCAGCGCCGCTTCGGCGGTCACACCCGTAACCACGGCGAGGCCGCCGTCCGCCGGTCCTGCTACGCCGCGGACCGCACGGGCCACATGATCCTCCAGACCCTCTACCAGAACTGCGTCAAGGAGGGTGTGGAGTTCTTCAACGAGTTCTACGTCCTCGACCAGCTCATCGTCGAGGTCGACGGGGTCAAGCGGAGCGCGGGCGTCGTCGCGTACGAGCTGGCCACCGGCGAGATCCACGTCTTCCAGGCGAAGTCCGTGATCTACGCGTCCGGCGGCACCGGCAAGTTCTTCAAGGTGACGTCGAACGCGCACACCCTCACCGGTGACGGCCAGGCGGCCTGCTACCGGCGCGGCCTGCCGCTGGAGGACATGGAGTTCTTCCAGTTCCACCCGACCGGCATCTGGCGCATGGGCATCCTTCTCACGGAGGGCGCCCGCGGTGAGGGCGGCATCCTCCGCAACAAGGACGGCGAGCGCTTCATGGAGAAGTACGCGCCGGTCATGAAGGACCTCGCGTCCCGTGACGTCGTCTCGCGCTCCATCTACACGGAGATCCGTGAGGGCCGCGGCTGCGGTCCCGAGGGCGACCACGTCTACCTCGACCTCACGCACCTCCCGCCGGAGCAGCTGGACGCCAAGCTCCCGGACATCACGGAGTTCGCGCGCACCTACCTCGGCATCGAGCCCTACACGGACCCGATCCCGATCCAGCCCACCGCGCACTACGCCATGGGCGGCATCCCGACGAACGTCGAGGGCGAGGTCCTCGCGGACAACACGACGGTCGTCCCGGGCCTGTACGCCGCGGGCGAGGTCGCCTGCGTCTCCGTGCACGGCGCCAACCGCCTCGGCACCAACTCGCTCCTGGACATCAACGTCTTCGGCAAGCGCGCGGGCATCGCCGCCGCCGAGTACGCGGCGAAGAACGACTTCGTCGAGCTGCCGGAGAACCCGGAGGAGCTGGTCGTCGCCCAGGTCGAGCGGCTGCGCGACGCGACCGGCACCGAGCGGGTCGCCGAGCTCCGCAAGGAGCTGCAGGAGACCATGGACGCCAACGTCATGGTGTTCCGCACGGAGCAGACGATCAAGACGGCGGTGGAGAAGATCGCGGAGCTCCGCGAGCGCTACCTCAACGTCTCGATCCAGGACAAGGGCAAGCGGTTCAACACCGACCTCCTGGAGGCCATCGAGCTGGGCAACCTGCTCGACCTCGCCGAGGTCATGGCGCAGTCCGCGCTCGCCCGCAAGGAGTCCCGCGGCGGTCACTACCGCGAGGACTTCCCCAACCGCGACGACGTCAACTTCATGCGCCACACCATGGCGTACCGCGAGGTCGGCGACGACGGCACGGAGACGATCCGTCTCGACTACAAGCCGGTCGTCCAGACCCGCTACCAGCCGATGGAGCGTAAGTACTGATGGCTACCCCGACCCTCGAGAAGGAAGACGCCAAGCCCGAGGCGGGCTTCGCCGACTCCCCGTACATCACGATCACCCTCCGCGTCCGCCGGTTCAACCCGGAGGTCTCGGCGGACGCCACCTGGGAAGACTTCCAGCTGGAGATCGACCCGAAGGAGCGTGTCCTCGACGCCCTCCACAAGGTCAAGTGGGACCTGGACGGCACGCTGACGTTCCGCCGCTCCTGCGCGCACGGCATCTGCGGCTCGGACGCCATGCGGATCAACGGCAAGAACCGTCTGGCCTGCAAGACCCTGATCAAGGACATCAACCCGGCCAAGCCGATCACGGTCGAGCCCATCAAGGGTCTGACGGTCCTGAAGGACCTGGTCGTCGACATGGACCCGTTCTTCCAGGCGTACCGCGACGTCATGCCGTTCCTGGTCACCACGGGCAACGAGCCGACGCGTGAGCGTCTGCAGTCGGCCGAGGACCGCGAGCGCTTCGACGACACGACGAAGTGCATCCTCTGCGCCGCCTGCACGTCCTCGTGCCCGGTCTTCTGGAACGACGGCCAGTACTTCGGCCCGGCCGCGATCGTGAACGCGCACCGCTTCATCTTCGACTCGCGTGACGAGGCGGGCGAGCAGCGCCTGGAGATCCTGAACGACAAGGACGGCGTGTGGCGTTGCCGCACGACGTTCAACTGCACGGACGCGTGCCCGCGTGGCATCGAGGTCACGAAGGCGATCCAGGAGGTCAAGCGCGCGCTGATCACGCGTCGCTTCTGATCCGGGTCCGCCCGTACGTATCCCGTGGGCCCCGCTCCTTCCTGGAGCGGGGCCCACGGGCGCAGGGGGCCGTACGGTCGAAGTATCGCGCGCCCTATGGGGCAGTTCATGCGCGTCTGCGCCGGTATGTCCACTCTCGGCCTACCCTGACGGAATGTCAGACAACCAGTCGGTCGGCCTGTCCGCTGACCAGTCCGCAGAGCTCCTCGGCTTCGACAACGTCCTGTTTCCCGTCGGCGACCTGGGCGAGGCCGTCGGCTTCTACGAGCGGGCCGGGTTCCCCGTCGCCTTCCGGCTCGACGAGATCGGGCTCGCCATCCTGAAGGTGGGCAAGGAGACGCCGGGCGTACTGCTGCGTGTGGAGGACGGCATCGTCGCGCGTACGCCGTCGTGGCCCTCGCCCCGCCTCTGGCTGGAGGTCCGGGACGCCCGCGCGAAGGGCCAGGCCCTGGCGGCCGCGGGAGTGCCCCTGCTCGCCGAGCCCTTCTCCGTGGCCACGGGCTGGACGGTGGAGATCGCGGACCCGTGGGGGAACGTCGTCGGGTTCGCGGACTACCTCAAACGGCCCGAGCTGGCGCGGAGTTTCTGAGTCTCCGGGGCGGGGGCTATCGCCAGCCCGCTCCCCCGTCCGCCTCCGCCACCAGCATGATCCGGCGCAGCATCTCGGCGAGCCGCGCGCGCTCCTCCTCGGGGAGGACGCCGAGGAGGCGTTCCTCCTCGCGGCCGAGGACGGTCATCGCACCCTGCCACGCCGACCTGCCCGGCTCCGTCAGCTCCACGTCGACGCGGCGGCGGTCCTTCCGTGACGGGGTCCTGCGGATCAGGCCGCGGCGCTCCAGACCGTCCAGGCGGCCGGTGACTGAGGCGGGGGCGAGGTCCAGGTCCGCCGCCAGGTCGGAGGGGCTCGCGGAACCGCCCCGGCCGGCCAGTTTGTGCAGGGTGTCGAACTCGTGGCGCTCCAGGTCGAACTCGGCGAGGGACTGCTCGCGGACGCGGCGCAGGTGCACGGTGAGCTTGCTCATGCGGGTGACCGCGCCCTCGATGTCCGGGTCGAGCGTGGGCAGCACGGGCAGCCAGCGCTCGACGTGCCCGTCCGTCCAGTCCCGGCCCTGCCGGTCTTCCGGCCCGTCAACCGCCCTGTCGTCCACCATCCCAGGACTGTACTTCGGCTCCGGATATTTCGTTGACGAATAGTTCGACGCCGAAATACTGTCCTCTCCATGCCGCTGCCACGACTGTCGTCGTACCCCCTGCTGCACAACCGCCCCTTCCGGCTCCTCCTCATCGGCCGCACCCTGTCCCTCATCGGCGGCGCCGTCATCCCCGCGGCCCTCGCGCTCGCCGTGCTGCGCGTCACCGGATCGGGCTCCGACCTGGCCATCGTCCTCGGCTGCGCGATGGGGCCCCGGCTGCTCCTGCTGCCGCTCGGCGGGGTCGTGGCGGACCGCTTCAATCCGCGCACGGTCGCCCTCGTCACCGATCTCGTGCGCTGTGGCGCCCAGCTCTTCGTGGGCGTCGAACTGCTCGGCGGGGAGCCGCAGCTGTGGCACATCGCCGCCGCCGAGGCCGTCGGAGGCGCCGCGTCCGCCTTCGGCATGCCGACGCTGCCGCGGCTGATCACCGGCACCGTCGAGGAGAAGGACCGGCACGGCGCCAACTCCCTGTTCGGCGTCGTCAGGAGCAGCACCGTCCTGGGCGGTCCGGCACTCGCCGGGCTTCTGATCGCCGTCGCCGGGCCGGGCTGGGCCTTCATCCTCGACGCCGTCTCGTTCGCGCTCAGCGCCTGCCTGCTCTCGGCGGTCCGCCTCCCGCACGCGATCGCTCCGGCGCCCGTGGAGCAGCGCGGCTCCCTCCGCAAGGACCTCGTCGAGGGCTGGCAGGAGGTGCGCCGCCGCGACTGGTACTGGACGAGTCTGGTCGCCCACGCCGCCTGGAACGGCGCCGCCGCCGTGCTCATGACCCTCGGGCCCGTCCTCGCCGTCGAGGAGCTGGGCGGCGAGGGCGTGTGGATCTGGATCCTCCAGTCGGGCGCCGTCGGGCTGCTGCTCGGCTCGCTGCTCGCCGGCCGGGCCAGGCCGCGGCGCCCCGTCCTGATGGCCAACCTGGGCCTCGCGACGTACGCCCTCCCGCTCGGCCTGCTCGCCGCCGAGGCCCCCGCGCCCGCCGTCATCGTCGCCTACGGCCTCGCGCAGGCGGGGCTCGGCTTCCTCAGTCCCGTCTGGGAGACCTCGGTGCAGGCGGCGATACCGCCCGCGGTGCTGGCCCGCGTCACCTCGTACGACTGGCTGCTCTCGATGGCCGCGATGCCGCTCGGATACGTCCTCGCCCCGCTCGCGGCGAGCGCCTGGGGCACGGGGGCGCCCCTGTGGATCGCGGCCGTCGGCGTCGGGGTGGCCTGTGTGGGTACGGCGGCGGTCCCGGGCGTCCGCCGCTTCACCCTCCCCGCGTCAGAGCCGGCCGAGGAGCCGGCCGAGGATGACCGCGAGCGTCCGGTCGCCCTCGAAGGGCAGGTGTCCGCTCCCGCCCATGAGCGGCTCTGACGGTGCGCTCATCCCCGCACCAGCGCCCACACCGTCTTGCCGTACCTGCCGCGCCGCCACACGCCCCACGCCTCCGCGATCGCGTCGAGGAGGCGCATGCCGCGGCCGTTCTCGTCCTCCCAGACGTCGCAGGCGCGCAGCTCGGGCTCCGACGGGCTCTCGTCGGACACCTCGATGAAGCACGATCCGTCGGCGAGCACCGTCACCGCGACCTCGAACTCCCGCTCGACGACGAGTCCGTGGAGGATCGCGTTGGTCGCGAGCTCCGACACGAGGAGCACGGTGTCGTCGATCGCCCCGTGGTCCGCCGTCTGGCCCCAGGCCGCCAGATGGTCGTGCACGCGCGTCCTGGCGAGCGGCACCGACGCGGGGTGCGGCGGCAGTCTGAAGGCATCACGTCTCAACAAATCCCCATCCCCCTCCGACAGCCCCATGCTGCGCAGAGGAACCGCGCGGTGTCACTGCGGCACCTCTGGGCTCACGCATATTGGCCGGTTCTGAATCAAATACCCCACGGGGAAGGGGCCTTGAGGCGTGTCGTACGGGGCTCAGGCCTGGCGTGACGCCAGTTCCACGACCGTGATGTCCGACGGTGCCCCGACCCGTACCGGCGGGCCCCAGGCGCCCGCGCCACGCGTCACGTAGAGCTGTGTGTCGCCGTACCGCTCCAGGCCCGCGAGCGTCGGATTGGCCAGGTCGGCGACGAGGTTGCCCGGCCACAGCTGGCCGCCGTGGGTATGGCCGGAGAGTTGCAGGTCCACGCCGTGCTCGACGGCGTCGTGGATGACGACCGGCTGATGCGCGAGGAGCACGGACGCCCGCGAACGGTCCCGGTCGCCGAGGGCCTTGGCGAAGTCGGGGCCCTTGCCCTCGTCCTCGCCCGCCACGTCGTCGACGCCTGCGAGGTCGAAGCCGGGGAGTTCGGTACGGGCGTTCCGCAGCGGGCGCAGGCCCAGTTCCCGCACGTGGTCGACCCACTGCTCGGCTCCGGAGAAGTACTCGTGGTTGCCCGTGACGAAGTACGCGCCGTGCCGGGCCCGCAGTCCCGCGAGCGGCGCGGCGGCGGGCCCCAGGTCCTCGACGCTGCCGTCGACCAGGTCGCCCACCACGGCGATCAGATCGGGCTGCGTGGCGTTGACGGTGTCGACCACCCGCTGTGAGAAGCCGCGTCCGAGGATCGGCCCGAGGTGGATGTCGCTGACCACCGCGATCCGGAACCCGTGGGCCCCGCGCGGCAGTTTCGCCAGCGGCACGGTGACCCGCTTCACCTTGGGGCCGCGGAGCACGCCGTACGTTCCGTAGCCGACGGTGCTGGCCGCGACGGCGGCCGCGGTCCCGCCGACGACACGGGAGACGAAGAGGCGGCGGGTGGGGGCGGCCCTTCCGGGAGCGGGCGCGGGAGTCGGCGTGGGAGCCGACTCGGGGGCAGGCGCGAGGGCAGTCTTCTCGGCCTCGGGGGCAGCCCGTTCGGGGGCGGAGGAGGTCTGGTCGGGGGCGGAGGAGGTCCGATCGGGGGCGGAGGATGCCTCATCGGGGTCGGCTGTCGCGCCGGACTGCGCCACAGCTACGCGTACGCGTTCCGGAACCGCCTCCTCCCGTTCCGTCCACCGCCGCACCAGGGGACGCGCCAGTTCCCCCACGATCAGCGCGAGCAGCAGATAGAGCGAGAGGGCCATCCACATGAAGCCCGGCCAGGCCAGCACCCGCTGGACCAGGAACGGAGCCCCGGCCCGCTCGGCGACGAGCCCTCCGAACATCAGCAGCGGCCCCGCGACGAAGACCACCGTGCCGACGCGCCGGGCGAGGCCGGGCCCGGCCGTGGTGTCCCGCACCAGGCGGCGCCACGCGTACCAGTGGAGGGCGGCGAAGGCCGCCACGACGGCGAGGCCCACGAGGACCACGAGGGCAGCCACGGCTATGACGTTCTGCGCAGAGCACGGACTCCACGGAACCCGATGACCCCTACCACCGTCCCCAAGACAAAGGAGACAACGGCAAGCGTCAGGTGCACCCAGAAGTACCCGGTCGGGTTGTCCGCGTCGTCGAAGGCGAGCCCGCTGCCGTCCTTCCACAGGTTCTTGACGAAAGTGATCCAGATGAACCAGCTCCACACCCCGAAGGCGAGCAGGAACCAGGAGACAGGGCGGCTGAGCTTCATGCGTTCAGTATCGCGAGGTCCCCTGCCGCGCCGCCGCCGGGGTGGGGACGACGGGACACAGCGCACCTCGGGAGCGACTCGCACAGCGCCGCCCTGTACGTTCTCGTCCGTGCCTGCCGTAAAAAAGACCGCCATGTTGGTCGCTTCCGCCGCATTGCTGACCATGTCGACCGCAGCGCCCGCGCTCGCGGACGGGAAGCCGGGAGGCGACGAGAAGCACCCGAAGCCGCCCTCCAAGATGTCCACCGTGGGTGGTGTGCAGCTCGGCGAGCCCGGAACCCAGGTGAAGCTCAAGGCGGGCGCTCCGGTGCTGCCCAAGGATCTGACGGGGCGTTCCTGGATCGTCTCGGACGCGGAGTCGGGCGACGTCCTCGCCTCGCACAACGCGCACTGGCGGCTGCCTCCGGCGAGCACCCTCAAGATGCTCTTCGCGGACACGGTGCTGCCGAAGTTCCCCAAGTCGCAGAAGCACAAGGTGGCGCTCTCCGACCTGGAGGGCATCGGCGCGGGCAGCAGCATGGTCGGCATCAAGGAGAACGAGACGTACAGCGTCCACGACCTGTGGCTGGGTGTCTTCCTGCGGTCCGGCAACGACGCGGTGCACGTCCTGTCCGCGATGAACGACGGCATCCCGCAGACCGTCGAGGACATGCAGAAGCACGCCGAGGAGCTGCAGGCCCTCGACACGCACGTGGTCTCCCCCGACGGCTACGACGCCAAGGGGCAGGTCTCCTCCGCGTACGACCTGTCGCTGTTCGCCCGCTCCGGGCTGCAGAAGAAGGACTTCCGCGAGTACTGCTCGACGGCCACGGCCCAGTTCCCCGGCCAGACGAAGAAGATCGAGAAGGGCAAGGACAAGGGCAAGACGAAGCGCGGGTCCTTCGGGATCCAGAACACCAACAAGCTCCTCACCGGCGCACTCGGCGTCAGCCCCTACAAGGGCATCGCGGGCGTCAAGAACGGCTACACCTCGAACGCGGGGAACACCTTCACCGGTGTTGCCGAGCGCGACGGCAAGGTTCTCCTTGTCACCGTCATGAACCCCTCCTCCGGAGAGGCCCACGCGGTCTACAACGAGACCGCGCGGCTCTTCGACTGGGGCTTCAAGGCCGCGGGCAAGGTCGACCCGGTGGGTCAGCTCGTCGCCCCGAAGGGCGCCGACACGGGCGGTGCCGGCAAGGGCGCCCCGGGCAGCGGCGGAGAGGGCGCCGTCGAGAAGGCGGCGCACTCCTCCGACGGCGGGTCGAGCGGCATGGGCATCGCGCTCGCGATCACGGGCGGCGTGCTCGCGGTCCTCGGCGCGGGTGCCTACGTGCTGCGGCGCCGGATGCCGCTGCCGGGCCAGGCGGGCCGCCAGTCGCGTCAGGACTGACGACGGGAGGCGGTCGGGGAGGCCGCCTCTTCGGAAGCAGCTTCTTTGGAGGCGGCTTCTTTGGAGGCAGTCTCTTCGGAGGCTGCCTCCTCGCCCTGTGATGCCTTGCGGGTCGCCGTCCAGGCCGCGCAGAACAGCAGCAGTTTCGCCGTGAAGTTGATCCACAGGAGCAGCGCGACGGGCACTCCGAAGGCGCCGTACATGTTCTTCGCGGCGACGCCCTTCATGTAGCCGCCGAGCAGCAGCTTGAGCAGCTCGAACCCGGCCGCGCCGATCAGCGCGGCGGTGATGAGCCGGCGCCGGGGCGGCTGGACGCCGGGCAGCAGGGTCAGGACGTAGAGCAGGAGCAGCAGGTCCGCGAGGACGGCGATGGCGAACGCGATGACCTGGAGCAGCACCGAGCCCCAGCCCTGCTCGTCGATGCCGAGGAGGTCGGCGGCCCAGCCGACGGCGGTCGACGCGAGCGCCGACGCGACGAACGACGCGAGGCCCGCGCCCCCGAGCCCGATGAGCACTCCGGCGTCCTTGGCCTTGCGCAGGACGGGGTTCTCCTCCTCGTCCGGCAGCTCCCAGACGGCCCGCAGGCACTCCCTCATCGAGCCGACCCAGCCGATGCCGGTGAAGAGCAGCAGGGCGCCCGCGACGAGGCCGACGGTGCCCGCGTTGTCGACCAGCGCGTCCAGGTTCAGCTGGTCGGAGATGCCGGGGACCTGTTCGGAGATCTTGTCTTCCAGGGTGTCCTGCTGCTTCTTCGAGAGCGTCGCGGCGGCGATCGCGGCCGCGACGGTCAGCAGCGGGAAGAGCGCCAGGAAGCTGATGAAGGTCATGGCGGCCGCGAGGCGCGTCCAGTGCACGTGGTCGAGCCGTTCGTACGCCTGCCACGCGTGTGTGCGCATGCCTTTCTCGACGAGGGGCCCGATGCCGGGAAGTTTCTTCAGCCAGTCCATGACGCCTCCGTGCCTGCCGTCCTGCCCGTTGTCCTGCCCGGTGTGCGGAATACCAAGGTCCGGGTACCCCAGAACCGCAGCAAAGTGGCGAGTGCCATACCGATCCCCGCACCCGAGACGGTGTCCGCGCGCTGTGAGGTGAAGCCGAGACCGTAGTGGGACACGGCGATGCACAGCAGTTGGACGAGGGCGCCCGCGATGTTGACGGCGAAGAACACCACGTACTGGCGCAGCCGGGAGACCTCCGTGGTCCTCCTGCGGTAGGTGCCGAGCGCGTTGCCCGCGTAGGCGACCGAGCAGCCCGCCACGAAGGAGAGCGATTTGGCGGTCAGCGGGTCCAGGCCCACGGGTCCGCGCAGCCAGACGAAGAGGCCGAGGTCGGCGGCGTACGCGCAGAGGCCGACGGCGGCGAAGCCGAGCAGCTCGGGCCCGAGCGACCGCAGCCGTCCGCGCAGGGAACGCGCACTCACCAGTCCGCCACCGCGAGTCCGTACATCGCGAGCCATACCAGGCCGATCACGGCGAGTGCCCGGTCCCGCAGGACGACGTCCTCGGGCTCGCCCGCCGTGCCCCGGTCGGCGAAGACGGCGTAGCGCAGGATCGCGAGGATGAAGGCCGCCATGGACAGCTGACGCCAGGGCAGCAGGCTTCCGTTGGCGGTGCCGCCCTCCTCCATGGCCCACAGGCAGTACGCGAGAACGGCGACACCCGCCGCCAGTTGCCACACGAAGCGCAGATAGCCGGTGGTGTACTCGGTGAGCAGCGCGCGGGTGGCGCCGAGCTTCTCCGAGCTCGCGGACATCTGGACGGCTTCGGAGTAGCGCTTGGCGGAGACCATGAAGAGCGCGCCGAAGCCCGTGGTGATCAGGAACCAGCGCGAGAGCGGGATCTCCAGCGCGAGGCCGCCGATCATGGCGCGCATGAGGAAGCCGGTCGTGACGATCGTGAGGTCGACGACGAGGACGTGCTTGAGGCTGACGCAGTAGGCGAGTTGCATGCCGACGTACGCGGCCAGGAGCGCCGCTGTCAGCGGTGTGCACAGGACCGTCGCGGCCACGGGCGCGAGGACGGCGAGGAGCCCTCCGACGGCGTACGCGACGGGCACCGGCACCTGTCCGGCGGCGACCGGCCTGCGGCACTTGGTGGGGTGCGCGCGGTCGGCGTCGGCGTCGCGCGCGTCGTTGATCAGGTAGACGGCGGAGGCGGCGGCCGTGAACAGCGCGAAGACGATCGCCACTTGGACGAGGGCGTGCCGCGAGAAGAGCTCACCGGCGGCCGCGGGGGCCGCGACGACCAGGACGTTCTTCACCCACTGGCGGGGGCGCGCGGTCTTCAGGAGGCCGAGCGGCAGGCCGATGGCGGCCGGGCGCCGGACCGGGCGGGGCCGCTCCAGGACGGTGGAGATACGTTCAGGCATCGATGCTGTCTCCGTTCATCCAGGCGGCGCCCACGCGCGCGGTGAGCGCCCCGAGCGCCGCGCCCGCGGCCACGTCCGAGGGGTAGTGGACGCCGACGACCATTCGGGAGACGCACATCGCGGCGGCCAGTGGCGGTACGAGGCGGGCGCCGGCGGGGCGCAGCGCGCCGTAGGCGACGGTGGCCGCGGCGGCCGACGTGGCGTGCGAGCTGGGGAAGGAGTGCCGGCCCGCGGTGCGTACAAGGGGTTCGACGCCGTTGTGGCTGCCGGGGCGCGGGCGGCGGACGATCCGCTTGACGCCCATGCTGGCCAGGTGGGCGGCGGCGGTGAGCGCCGTGCCGCGCAGCCAGGCGCCGCGGCGCTCACGGTCGACGGCGGCGCCCGCGAGGCCCGCGGCGATCCAGAGCGCGCCGTGCTCTCCGGTCCGGGACAGGGCGCGTGCCGCGGCCGCCACGCGCGGGTCGGTGCCGCAGTCGCGCAGGGCCGACAGCAACCGGTGGTCCATGTCGTGCATGTCGCCTCTATTTCGAAGACATTCGAGAGCTGGGCATCTCGACTCTTCTAGGCAACATGCTAATAATTCCGTCAATGTAGGGTGACACTCCATCAATCACCCATTTCGGTGAAAGCATGGTCAGTTCGGAGCGAAGCGCACATCTGCGGACGATACGGTCACTGCCATGCCTGCCGACTCACCCGCCGACACCCCTGCCCGCGCCTCGGCTCCCCTGTCGTCCGCCGTGTCCGTCTCCGGCTGGGGGCGCACCGCACCGACCACCGCCCGGCTGGTGAGACCCCGCACGCAGGAGGAGGCCGCGGCCGCGGTGCGTGACTGCGGGGACCGCGGCGGCATCGCCCGCGGCCTGGGCCGTGCCTATGGAGACGCCGCACAGAACGCGGGCGGCGCCGTCTTCGACATGACGGGCCTCGACCGGGTGCGCGTCATCGACGCCGACGCGGGCACGGTCGTCTGCGACGCGGGGGTCTCGCTGCACCGCCTGATGGAGGTCCTGCTCCCCCTCGGCTGGTTCGTGCCGGTGACGCCGGGGACCCGCTATGTGACGGTGGGCGGGGCGATCGGCGCCGACATCCACGGCAAGAACCACCACGTGTCGGGCTCCTTCTCCCGCCACGTCCTCTCGATGGAACTGCTGACCGCCGACGGCACGGTCCGCACGATCGAGCCCGGCAGCGCCCTGTTCGACGCGACGGCCGGCGGCATGGGCCTCACCGGCGTGATCCTGTCGGCGACCGTCCAGCTCCTGCCGGTCGAGACGTCCTTGATGTCGGTCGACACGGAACGCGCCACGGACCTCGACGACTTGATGGCCCGCCTCACGGCCACCGACCACCGCTACCGCTACTCGGTCGCCTGGATCGACCTCCTCGCGCGGGGCGCCACCATGGGCCGGTCCGTCCTGACCCGCGGCGACCACGCCCCCCTGGACGCGCTTCCGGAGCGTGCACGCGCGCGCAGAGCCCCGCTCGCGTTCCGTCCGGGACAGCTGCCGGCCGCGCCCTCCTTCGTACCGGAGGGGCTGCTCGGCAAGGCCTCGGTGGGCCTCTTCAACGAACTCTGGTACCGCAAGGCGCCCCGCTCCCGCACCGGCGAGCTCCAGAAGATCTCCACCTTCTTCCACCCTCTGGACGGCGTCCCGCACTGGAACCGCATCTACGGCCGCAGCGGCTTCGTGCAGTACCAATTCGTCGTCGGGTACGGCAAGGAGGAGGCCCTGCGCCGCATCGTGCGGCGCATCTCGGAGCGGGGCTGCCCGTCCTTCCTCGCCGTGCTGAAGCGCTTCGGAGAGGGCGATCCCGGCTGGCTGTCCTTCCCGATGCCCGGCTGGACCCTCGCCCTCGACATCCCGGCGAACCTCCCAGGTCTCGGCGCCTTCCTGGACGACCTCGACGAGGAGGTGGCCGCCGCCGACGGGCGCGTCTACCTCGCCAAGGACTCACGCCTGCGGCCCGAGATGCTCGCAGCGATGTACCCCCGGCTCGACGACTTCCGCGCCCTGCGGGCCGATCTCGACCCGCGAGGAGTGTTCCGCTCGGACCTCTCCCGCCGCCTCGCCCTCTAGGAGACCGGTACTCATGAAAGACGCCTTCGGCACCCCCCAGTCCCTGCTCGTCCTCGGCGGCACCTCCGAGATCGGCCTCGCCACCGCGCGGCGCCTCGTCGCCCGCCGCACCCGCACGGTCTGGCTGGCCGGGCGTCCTTCACCGGACCTGGAGAAGGCCGCGGCCGGCCTGCGCGACATGGGCGCGGACGTGCGGACCGTCGCCTTCGACGCGCTCGACCCCGAGTCCCACGAAGTGACCCTCGGCAAGGTCTTCGCCGAGGGCGACATCGACATGGTGCTGCTCGCCTTCGGCATCCTCGGCGACCAGGCACGCGACGAGGACGAGCCCCTCGCGGCGGTGCGCGTCGCCCGGACCAACTACACGGGCGCGGTCTCCGCGGGCCTGGTCTGCGCGCGGGCGCTGCAGACCCAGGGGCACGGCTCCCTGGTGGTGCTCTCCTCGGTGGCGGGTGAGCGCGCGCGCCGCTCGAACTTCATCTACGGCTCCAGCAAGGCCGGACTCGACGCGTTCGCCCAGGGCCTGGGCGACGCGCTGCACGGCACCGGAGTGCACGTGATGGTCGTCCGCCCCGGCTTCGTACGGTCGAAGATGACCGCGGGCCTGGAGGAGGCCCCCATGGCGACCACCCCGGAGGCGGTGGCGGAAGCCATCGAGAACGGGCTGCGGCGGCGCTCCGAGACGGTGTGGGTGCCCGGGGCCCTGCGGCTGGTCATGTCGGCCCTGCGGCACGTGCCGAGGCCGGTGTTCCGGCGGCTGCCCCTCTAGGGGTTCTCCTCCTGGCGTTTCAGGGAGACGATGACGGGTTTGTCCGGGGCGGCGCCGCTCTGCAGGACGTCGACCGTGCCAAAGCCCAGCACCTTGTCCGAGCCCGGCACCGTGATGATCCGCTTGAGCCAGAGCTGCTGCTGGGCCTCGGCGCGCACGCCTCCCCCGGCGGGCAGCCTCGGCTTCTTGATCCTGGTGCAGGTGCCGTCGGTGGCCAGGTGCCAGTTGCCGTTCATGAAGAAGCCGCGGTCGCCGTCCCGGGCCACGGGCCTGCGGTGTTCACACGCTCCGGGGAAGGGCTCCGAGTCCTTCCAGCGGGAGCCGTCCCAGCTCAGCTCGACGGACTCCGACTCCGGGTCGCGGACCTCTTCGCCGTCGTACCCCTTGTAGGAGTGCCCTCCGTGGGCGCGGACGTACGTGCGGGAGGCGACGTCGATCCCGGTGAACTCGGCGTACGGCTCGGGTGGCACCGGATCGGGGAAGCGGTACGTCGGCGTCCTGGTGAGCGCCCACTTCTCACCGTCGAAGTGCATCGCGGCGAGTTGCCTGACCTCGCCGCCGGGTCCGCCGACACCCGGCCCCGTCGTACGGGAGCCGACCGCCCACACGTCGTCCCTCGCCGAACCGGCGAGGGCGGTGATCCTCTCCGCGGGCATCGGCGTCGGCGTCCAACGGCTGCCGTCCCAGTGCGTGACCCGGCCGTCGCCCCGGAGCACCCACACGTCATCCGGGGTGATGACCTCGATGTCCGTGAGCGGCCCGGCAGGTACGTCCTTCACGGGGCCCCAGCGAGTGCCGTCCCAGAGCGCGTACCGGGGGCTCCTCGTGTCCGACGCGGTGCCTTCCACGGTGTGCAGCCGGATGCCCGCCGACCCGAGGGACTCCAGCCGGGAGAGGTGGGGGTCGCCGTCGACCGGCATCGGCTCCCGCGTCCACTTCTCGCCGTCGAAGTGCAGCAGATGGCCCTTCGCGGACCGCCCGTCGGTGTGGGCGCTGTCGCTCCCGAGGGCCCAGACGTCGTCCGGAGCCATGGCGGCCCCGTCGATCAGCTCGCCGGGCTCGCCGTCGACGCGCTCGTACGCCCAGGAGAGCCCGGACGCACGGGACTTGGACGGCGGCGTGTCAGCGGCCCCGCCGGGCTCCTGTGCCCCGCAGCCGGCCGCCACAAGGGCGAGTACGGCGACGGCTGCCGCTGCGTTGCGCATGGTCCCCCAGCACGGTCGGCCGGGGCGCCCCGGTCAGCGAGCGGGCAGCGTACCCCGGGCTGACGGGGCCGAGGCCTGAGGGGGCACCACAGGGCCGCCGAAGAGGAAGTCGCGCAGCTTGCGCCACACGCCGTCGGAGCCCTGCTCGTACAGGGCGAAGCCGGTGCAGGGCCACTCGGCCTCGTACTCGGACAGCTCCTCGTACGCGCGGTCCATGGCCTCTTCGGAGATGCCGTGCGCCACCGTGACGTGCGGGTGGTAGGGGAACTGCAGTTCGCGCGCCATCGGCCCCGACGCGTCCCGCACCCGCTCCTGCAGCCAGGAGCAGGCCGACACGCCCGACACCACCTGCACGAAGACGACGGGCGACAGCGGCCGGAAGGTGCCCGTCCCCGAGAGCCGCATCGGGAAGGGGCGCCCCGCCGCCGCGACCGAGAGCAGATGTGCCTCGACCGCGGGCAGCGCCGACGCGTCCACCTCGGTGGGCGGCAGCAGCGTCACATGGGTGGGGATGCCGTGCGCCGCGGGGTCCCCGAAGCCCGCACGCCGCTCCTGGAGCAGGCTGCCGTGTGGCTCCGGGACCGCGATCGAGACGCCGATCGTTACGGTCCCCACGTCGTACTCCTGTCGTCGTGTCCATGGGCAGGGCGGCGCCGCCCGGTGGGCAGCGTGGTGCGAGCTGTTGTGCTGGGTCGGGTGACTCAGTGCTTGGCGGGCAGGAAGCCCACCTTGTCGTACGCCTGGGCGAGGGTCTCGGCGGCGACGGCACGGGCCTTCTCCGCGCCCTTGGCCAGGATCGAGTCGAGCGTCTCCGGGTCGTCCAGGTACTGCTGGGTGCGGTCCCGGAAGGGGGTCACGAACTCGACCATGACCTCGGCGAGGTCGGTCTTCAGCGCACCGTAGCCCTTGCCGGCGTACTTCTGCTCCAGTTCGGCGATACCGGTGCCGGTGAGCGTGGAGTAGATGCTGAGGAGGTTGCTGACGCCCGGCTTCTCCGCCACGTCGTAGCGGATCACCGTGTCGGTGTCGGTGACGGCGCTCTTGACCTTCTTGGCGGTGGCCTTGGGCTCGTCCAGGAGGTTGATCAGGCCCTTCGGCGTGGACGCCGACTTGCTCATCTTGATCGACGGGTCCTGGAGGTCGTAGATCTTCGCCGTCTCCTTGAGGATGTACGCCGACGGCACGGTGAACGTCTCCCCGAACCGGCCGTTGAAACGCTCGGCGAGGTCACGGGTGAGCTCGATGTGCTGGCGCTGGTCCTCGCCGACCGGCACCTCGTTGGCCTGGTACAGCAGGATGTCCGCGACCTGGAGGACCGGGTACGTGAAGAGGCCGACGGAAGCGCGGTCGGCGCCCTGCTTGGCGGACTTGTCCTTGAACTGCGTCATGCGGGAGGCCTCGCCGAAGCCGGTGAGGCAGTTCATCACCCAGGCGAGCTGGGCGTGCTCGGGGACGTGGCTCTGGACGAAGAGCGTGCAGCGCTCCGGGTCGAGGCCCGCGGCGAGCAGCTGGGCGGCGGCGAGCCGGGTGTTGGCGCGCAGCTCGGCGGGGTCCTGCGGGATCGTGATCGCGTGCAGGTCCACCACCATGTAGAAGGCGTCGTGGGACTCCTGGAGCGCCACCCACTGGCGGACGGCGCCGAGGTAATTGCCGAGATGGAACGAGCCGGCGGTGGGCTGGATTCCGGAGAGCACACGAGGTCGTTCAGAGGCCATGACGCCCATTCTCTCAGGTGACTCTCATAGCTCGGAAACAGGTGTGTGACGGGTGGGAACCGATCGGCCACGGCCGGTGCACCACGGTTACCGGCCGGTGCGGTGTCCACGCCGTGGCTGCCCGCGGTCGTGGCCGATGAGACGAGGAACACAGTGCGTCCGGCCCCGACGAAGGGTGGGCGCCGCCGGTGATCAGACTGGCGATGCGCGCGATGTCGGCCACCAGGACGGCGCCGGCCTCGCGGGCGATCTCGGCGCGCGGGCGATGGCCAGGCGCTCCACGGGGTCGATGTTCTGCTGGCCCTCGTAGTAGCGGCGGCCGGGGTAGCCCTCGCTGTACTTGTTCGGCTGTTCCTCGGCGCCGATGAGCGCGGCGAGTTCGGGGCCCGTTCCCCGTGCGCCAGCCACCGTGCTGTCCGGGCCGGCGTAGCTGGCACGCCGATCCGGCAGGTTTCCTCGTCCGCGATGCGAGCGACGATAGAAACTGGGCGCCACACCCGCCCCACGCCGCAGGACGAACGGAGACCCCGTGTCGAGTACGTCATCTCCCCTCACGTCATCGTCGTCATCGCCCGCATCCTCGTCGTCGGCCGCCGGTTCCGGCTCGACGAGTGAGCGGCTCATCGCCTCGGCCGAGGCGCACAGCGCGCACAACTACCATCCGCTGCCCATCGTGGTCGCCTCGGCCGAGGGCGCGTGGATGACCGATGTCGAGGGGCGCCGCTATCTCGACATGCTCGCCGGGTACTCCGCGCTCAACTTCGGGCACGGCAACCGCCGCCTGATCGACGCCGCGAAGGCGCAGCTCGACCGGGTGACCCTGACCTCGCGGGCGTTCCACCACGACCGGTTCGCCGAGTTCTGTACGCGCCTCGCCGAGCTCTGCGGCAAGGAGATGGTGCTGCCCATGAACACGGGCGCGGAGGCCGTGGAGACGGCCGTGAAGACCGCGCGCAAGTGGGGCTACCAGGTCAAGGGGGTGCCGGACGGGCGGGCCAGGATCGTTGTCGCGGCCGGCAACTTCCACGGCCGGACCACGACCGTCATCAGCTTCTCCACGGACGAGGAGGCACGGGCGGACTTCGGGCCGTACACGCCGGGCTTCGACATCGTGCCGTACGGCGACCTGGAGGCGCTGCGGGCCGCGGTCACCGACGACACGGTGGCCGTGCTGATCGAGCCGATCCAGGGCGAGGCGGGCGTCCTCGTGCCGCCGGCCGGATATCTGCCCGGGGTGCGGGAGCTGACCCGGGAGCGCGGGGTCCTCTTCATCGCGGACGAGATCCAGTCGGGGCTCGGCAGGACGGGACGTACGTTCGCGTGTGAGCACGAGGGCGTCGTGCCGGACGTGTATCTGCTGGGCAAGGCGCTCGGGGGCGGCGTCGTGCCGGTGTCGGCGGTGGCCGCGGACGCCGATGTGCTCGGGGTGTTCAAGCCGGGTGAGCACGGGTCGACGTTCGGCGGCAATCCGCTGGCCTGCGCGGTGGGCCTCGAAGTGGTCGACATGCTGTCGTCCGGCGAGTTCCAGCAGCGGGCCACGGAGCTCGGCGACCACCTGCACGCGGAGCTGAGGCTGCTGACCGGCGCGGGCAAGGTGACGGAGGTGCGGGGCCGCGGGCTGTGGGCGGGCGTCGACATCGCTCCGTCGTACGGCACGGGGCGGGAGATCTCCGAGAAGCTGATGGAGAGGGGTGTGCTGGTCAAGGACACGCACGGCTCGACGATCCGCATCGCTCCCCCGCTGGTGATCAGCAAGGAGGACCTGGACTGGGGCCTCGATCAACTGCGGGCCGTACTCAGCTAGTCCGGGGGGGCGGGGGCCTGGGGGCCCGGGGGTTAGCCCTACCTGGAGTGGGCGGTTGGCAGGATCGTTGTGAGGGACAGCTTCCGGAAGTGTGGGGGCCGGCGGGTGCCGCCGGTTTCCCGATGTTTCCGTAGGAGTTGAATCGTGCGTGAGCAGGCATGGCAGAGGGTGCGTTCTTCCGGGCGGCGCCCGGACAGGCGGCAGCGGAGCGGTCGGCTCAGAGCCGTGTCGGCCGCGGCCGCGACTGCCGTGACGGTCGGCGTCATCACGGCCGGTGTCCTGGCCCCGTCCACGGCGTCCGCCGCGCCCCGGCCGGACGCCGTCCAGCAGGGCCTGGACGCGCTGGTGCGCGCCGACGGCCTGCCCGCCGCGCTGGCGAGCGTCGGCGGACGTGACGGCCGGACCCGTACGTACACCGCGGGGGTCGGCGACCTGGCCACCGGGGCGGAAGTGCCCCGGGACGGTCAGGTACGGATCGGCAGCAACACCAAGGCGTTCACCGCGGTGGTCGTGCTGCAGCTGGTCGGTGAGGGGAGAATCCGGCTCGACGAGCCGGTCGAGACGTATCTGCCGGACCGTGTGCGCGGGGACGGGATCGACGGGAACCGGATCACCGTCCGCCACCTCCTGCAGCAGACGAGCGGGCTGCCCAACTACACGAAGCACGACCTCCAGCCGCGGTACTACGAGCCGGGTGAACTGCTCGACATCGCGCTCCGGTACAAGTCCGAATTCGAGCCGGGGAAGGGATGGGCGTACAGCAACACGAACTACGTACTGGCCGGAATGATCGTCGAGAAGGTCACCAGGCACTCCATCGCCCAGGAGATCGACCGGCGCGTCATCAAGCGCATCGGGCTGCGCCACACCTACTTCCCCGCCCCTCATGACGCGACCATCCGCGAGCCCCACCCCAAGGGCTACCTACAGGAATCGGCGGGTGCGCCCCTGCGCGACATCACGGAGCTGGACCCCTCCTGGACCTGGGCGGCGGGACAGATGATCTCCACCAACTCCGACCTCAACCGGTTCTACGGCGCGCTGCTGCACGGCAGACTCCTCCCCGCACCGCAGCTGGCCCAGATGCGCACCACCGTCCCCGCCCCTTACTTCGGCCCCGGCGCCCGTTACGGCCTGGGCCTCGTGAGCAAGCCGCTGTCGTGCGGCGGCGTGTACTGGGGCCATGGCGGCAGCTACCCGGGATACGAGACCCGGGGCGGCGTCACCGACAAGGGCCGCGCCGCCAATGTCGCGGTGACCATGCAGCCGGCCGACGCGACGGTCATGACGCGTGTGGACGAGGTCGTGGACACGGCCCTCTGCCGCTGACCCGGCGAGGGCCTCTGCCCGTTCACAGGATGACGTGCGGGACGAACCTCGCGTACTCGTCCGTGATCAGCCCCGAGGACTCCCTGATGCCGAGTCCCGCCGCCTCGTCCGCCACGACCCACGCACCGAGCACGACCCGATTGCCGTCGAAATCCGGCAGCGGCGCCAACTCCTGGTAGCAGCACGGCTCTTCGCGCGGGGCGGGCGTGCCGGTGCCCGGCTCGTGCACCGTCACTCCCGCGCCCTCGCGTCCGAGCAGCGGCTTGGCGACGTACCCGCCGGACGCGGCGAGTTCGCGCGGGCCGTCCAGGTACGCGGGGAGCAGGTTCGGGTGGCCCGGGTACAGCTCCCACAGGACGGCCAGCAGCGCCTTGTTGGAGAGGAGCATCTTCCAGGCGGGCTCGATCCACAGCGTCGAGCCGGTGCCGCCGCCGTTGTCGAGGGTCTCCAGGACGTGCGGCGCGAAGCGGTCCGTGGTCAGCCACTCCCACGGGTAGAGCTTGAAGCAGCTGCGCATGAAACGGAGCTTCTTGTCGACGAAGCGGCGCGAGAGGCGGTCCCAGCCGATGTCCTCCATGGAGATGGACTCGGCGGCCAGCCCGGCCTGTTCGGCGGTCTCGCGCAGGTACGCGACCGTCATCAGGTCCTCGCCGAGTTCGTCGCCGGCGGAGTGCGCGAAGTAGAGCGGGCCGCCCGGGGGCAGCAGCGGGGCCTGCTTCTTCCAGGCGTCGACGAGGCGTTCGTGGAGGGAGTTCCACTGGTCGGCGCCCGGGAAGCGCTCCTCCATCCAGAACCACTGGGGGCTCGCGGCCTCGACGAGGGAGGTGGGCGTGTCGGCGTTGTACTCCAGCATCTTGGCCGGGCCCGTGCCGTCGTAGCGCAGGTCGAAACGGCCGTAGAGGGAGGGGAGTTCGGCGCGGCGGTGCCAGGCCTCGACGACGGCGTCCGCCACTCCCTGATCCGTGATGCCGAGGTCGGCGAGACGGTCGTGCTCGACGATGTGCGCGGCGGCGGCCAGGCACATCGCGTGCAGCTCCTCGACGACCTCCTCCAGCGCCTCGACCTCGGGCAGGGAGAAGACGTAGTAGGCGCTCTCGTCCCAGTAGGGGCGCAGGGAGTCGTCGGGGTAGCGCGTGAGGGGGTAGATGAGCCCCTGGTCCTCGACGGTCTGCTGCCAGCCGGGGCGCGGCTGCGTGGTGCGGCGTTCCATGGTGTGCCGGCCGCTCAGCCGCCGCCGCTGCCGCTGCCCGAGCAGCCGAAGCCGTCCCGGTCGACGGCCTCGCTGCGGCTGAACGTGCCGAAGTCGGCGTAGCGGCCGTCGACGTCGGCGTCGTAGTACCAGGCCGGGTCGGGGCGGCCGGACGACGTGCCGGTGCCGTGGGAACCCTTGCGGGACTTGCCGGAGGAACCGGATGAACCGGCCGAACCGGAGCCGCCCGGCTTGCAGTTGCTGTCGCTCACGATGCGGTAGCCGTTGACGACGTCGTAGCTGTCACGGTCCACGCACCGGCGGTCCGGGTCGGAGCCGCAGGAGGTGAGGGCCGCCGCGAGGACACCCATGCCGCCGAGCGCGACCGTGCTGGACCTCAGCCGCCGTGGTTGCTTCTGTGCCATGTGGTGCCGTCCCCCGTCGTCCTGCTGCCTCGTCCTGCTCCGTACGTGCTCAGTGGCCAGCGTAGGGAAGCCGCGGCACGCCGTGCCAGCCGCCTCCACCGGATGTCCCTCGGGTCTCCTTTGACTCACCTTCCTCTACAGTCACTTCGTGTCTCTTGGGATGATTTGCGCGCTCGGTTCGGCTGTCTGCTTCGGTACGGCCTCGGTTCTCCAGGCGGTCGCCACTCGCGCCACCGCGCCGGGCACCGGGTCCGGCGTCGACCCGGCGCTGCTGCTGCGCGCCGTGCGCCAGTGGCGTTACGTCGCGGGGCTCGCCCTCGACGGCATCGGTTTCCTGCTGCAGATCGTGGCCCTGCGCTCCGTCCCGATCTACGCCGTGGGAGCCGCGCTCGCCGCCAGCCTCGCCGTCACGGCCGTGGTCGCGTCCCGGCTGCTGCGGGTCCGGCTCAGCGGCGTCGAATGGGGTGCGGTGGGCGTCGTCTGCGCGGGGCTCGCGATGCTCGGCCTCGCGTCGGGCGACGAGGGCGACCGCACCGGCTCGACGACCCTGCGGTACGTGATGCTCGGTGTCGCCGTCGCCGTGCTGGTCCTCGGCGCGGTCGCCGGCCGGCTGCCCGGCCGTGGGCGGGCACTGGCGCTCGGGCTGGGTGCGGGGTGCGGCTTCGGGGTGGTGGAGGTGACCGTGCGCCTCATCGACGACGTGGCGCCGAGGGCGCTCCTGGCCAACCCGGCGACGTACGCGCTGCTGGTGGGCGGTGGCGCCGCCTTCCTGCTGCTCACCTCGGCGCTGCAGCGCGGCTCGGTGACGACGGCCACGGCGGGCATGGTGATCGGCGAGACGATCGGCCCCGCCCTGGTGGGCGTGGTCTGGCTGGGCGACCGCACCCGGGAGGGCCTCGCAGGGCTGGCGGTCCTCGGCTTCGCGGTGGCGGTCGCGGGGGCACTGGCGCTGGCCCGCTTCGGCGAGGCACCCGCCGAGGCGGAGTCCCCGCCCACCGCACCGCTCCTCGAAGGCCGTCGGGACTGACGAAGGCCGGTGCGGGCTGATACGGACAGCTCCTCAGGGCAGCACCCGGCACAGCGACTCCAACGCCCCCGCCCAGGCATGTTCCGCGGGCGTCCCGTACCCCACCACCAGCGCGTCCCGCTCCCGGTCTCCCGCCAGGGGGTGGCGGAAGCCGGACAGGCCGTGGACCGCGAGGCGTTCCCAGTTGGCCGCCTGGACGATGGACCGCTCGGTGCCCGGGGGCAGTTCGAGGACCGCGTGCAGGCCCGCCGCGATGCCGGTGGCGCGGACGTCGGGCGCGTGGGCGGCGAGCGCCGCCACGAGCTGGTCGCGGCGGCGCCGGTAGCGCAGCCGCGCGCCGCGCACATGACGGTCGTACGCCCCCGACGTGAGGAACTCCGCGAGCGTCAGCTGCTCCAGGGCGCCGCAGGAAGCGCCCGCGGCGTCCTTCTCGCCGAGCACCTCGTCGTGCAGGCCGGACGGCAGCACCATCCAGCCCAGGCGCAGGCCGGGGGCGAGGGCCTTGCTGGCCGTGCCGAGGTACACGACACGTTCGGGGTCGAGGCCCTGGAGCGCGCCGACCGGCTGGCGGTCGTAGCGGAACTCGCCGTCGTAGTCGTCCTCCAGGATCACGCCGCCCTCGCGCCGCGCCCAGTCGACGGCCGCCGCGCGCCGGTCGGGATGGAGCGGCACGCCCATCGGGAACTGGTGGGCGGGGGTGAGCAGCACCGCCTCCGGCGCGCCGGGCCCCAATGCCGAGACGTCCGTGCCGAGTTCGTCGAAGGCGAGCGGCGTCGTGCGCAGGCCCGCGCGGTGCAGCAGGTTCCAGTGGATGTCCAGGCCGTACGACTCCACGGACACCTCCCGCAGTCCGCGCGCCCGCAGCACCCTTCCCAGGAGCGAGAGCGCGTGCACGTACCCGGCGGTGACGACGATGCGGTCGGGGTCGGCGTGCACCCCGCGGGCCCGCGCGAGATACCCGGCGAGGGCGGTGCGCAGTTCGGTGCGGCCGCGCGGGTCAGGGAAGCCGAGCGCGTCGTTGGGTGCCGCGGCCATCGCGCGCCGGGCGGCCTTGAGCCACTCCGCGCGCGGGAAGGACGCGAGGTCCGGCGAGCCGGGGGTGAGGTCGTACGTCGGCGGCCCGCCCTTCCTGCGGGGCGGGGCAGGCCGTACCGGCGGAGCGATGACCCTCTCGGCGACCCGTGTCCCCGAGCCCTGCCGTGCGGTCAGCCAGCCCTCGGCGACCAGGTCGGCGTACGCGTCGGCGACCGTGTTCCGGGCGATGCCGAGGTCGACGGCGAGGGAGCGGGACGACGGAAGGCGGGTGCCGGGCGCCAGGCGGCCGCCGCGCACGGCCTCGCGGAGGGCGTCCGTGAGGCCCTTTCGGACGCCGTGGCGGGAAGCGTCGCCGCCTGTCTCCAGGTGCAGGTCGACGCCCAAAGTGGCCCAGGTTTCTCCCATGGAAATGGACCATACCCGTGGGCTATCCCGACCGTACCTTCGACAGCATGACCACGAACGTGACCACCGCCGGAAGTACCACCGAGAGCACCACCGAGAACGCGAACGAGAACGCCACCGCCAAGGAGTACGCCCGCGAGCACACGCCGCGCCTCGCCTGGGGCCGACACGCCCCCGAGGTCTTCAAGGCCATGGTCAAGCTCGACGCGGCCGCCCGTAAGGGCCTCGACCCGGTGATCTACGAGCTCGTCAAGATCCGTGCCTCGCAGCTCAACCGCTGTGCGCTCTGCCTCGACATGCACACCAAGGACGCCCTCGCGGCGGGCGAGAGCGTCGAGCGGATCATCCAGCTCAGCGCCTGGGAGGAGTCCCGGCACTTCTACACGGCGAAGGAAGCCGCCGCGATCGAGCTGACCGAGGCCATCACCGTTCTCACCGAAGGTTTCGTGCCGGACGAGGTGTACGAGAACGCGGCCGCGCACTTCGATGAGGCGGAGCTGACCCAGCTCATCGCCGCGATCACCGTCATCAACGCGTGGAACCGCTTCGGCGTCAGCACGCGCCAGGTGCCGGGCCACTACAAGGCCGGGGACGCCAAGTGAGCCCTCGCACGACGCACTTGGACAAGCGGGTCGCCGGTGCGATGAGCGAGCTGAGCGCCGCCGCCAAGAAGGGGCTCGGCGACCCCGCCCTGGCCGAGTTGGTCATGGTGCGGGCCTCGCAGATCAACGCCTGCGCCTTCTGTCTCGACATGCATGTGGACATCGCGTCGAAGAACGGCGAGAGTCCACAGCGGATCGCCCTCCTCGACGCCTGGGAGGAGGCCGGGGACCTCTTCACCGAGCGTGAGCGCGCCGCCCTCGCGCTCACCGAGGCCGTCACCGTCCTCACGAAGGGCTTCGTCCCGGACGAGACGTACGAGAAGGCCGCGCTCCACTTCGATGAGGGTGAACTCGCCCACCTCATCGGCCTGATCACCGTGATCAACAACTGGAACCGGCTGATGGTCAGCCGCCGCATCGAACCAGGAGGTCCCGCATGGTGAGCCCCGTCGAAACCCTCCGCGCCCTGCACCACGGCCGGGCGCAGGACGACCCGCTGGTCCTGCCGGGGCCCTGGGACGCCGCGAGCGCCCGGGTGTTCCAGGAGGCGGGGTACGAGGCGCTGGCCACGCCCAGCGCCGGGATCGCGCTCTCCCTCGGGTACGAGGACGGGCAGGTGCCGCCGCAGGAGATGTTCGAGGCGATCGGCCGGATCGTGCGGTCCGTCTCCGTCCCGGTGACCGCCGACATCGAGGCCGGTTACGGCCTCGCCCCGAAGGAACTGGTGGACCGGCTCCTGGAGACGGGGGCGGTCGGCTGCAACCTGGAGGACTCCTTCGGCGGGCACGGCACGGGCACCCTCAGGGACCCCGCCGAGCAGGCCGCG
Source organism: Streptomyces sp. NPDC093510 (assembly GCF_040683555.1). NCBI lineage: Bacteria > Bacillati > Actinomycetota > Actinomycetes > Kitasatosporales > Streptomycetaceae > Streptomyces > Streptomyces sp. NPDC093510. The sequence continues at coordinate 90,571 of NZ_JBFBEE010000020.1, read as the reverse complement.
TTCCTCGCGGCGGTGCGTGAGGCCGCGGGCGACCGGCTCTTCGTCAACGCCCGCGTCGACACGTTCGTCCGCGGCGTCACCGACCCACAGGACGCGATCGAGCGGGCCCGCCTGTACCGCGAGGCCGGGGCCGACTGCGTCTATCCGATCCTGGCGCCGGCCGAGGCGATTCCCGCGCTGCGGGCGGGGATCGAGGGGCCGATCAACGTCGTGGCGGTGCCGGGCGGGCCCTCTCCGCGGGAGCTCGGCACGCTGGGCGCGACGCGCGTCACGTTCGGCCCCGGGCTGCTGCACAGGGCCATGGCGGGCCTGAAGGACATCGCCGAACAGCTGAGGTAGGCGTGGACGTGCCGGGTGCCGGGTGCCGGTTTCCCGGCACCCGGCACCCGGCACCGCGGCCACGGAGAGGGCCCGCAACGACCGGGCCCGGCCGGCTACTTGGGCAGCCAGCCCTTCCACTTCGACTCGTTCTTGTCGATCCACGCCTTCGCCGCGTCGTCCGGCGACATCTTCTTGTCGGCGATCATCAGGGAGACCTCGTTCTGGTCCTCCTCCGACCACTTGAAGTTCTTCAGGAACTCCGCGGCCTCGCCGCCGTTCTTCGCGAAGTCCGCGTTGAAGTACTTCTGCAGCGGCGTGTGCGGGTAGGCACACTTGATCTTCGCCGGGTCGGCGTCGCAGCCCTCCTTGTACTCGGGCAGCTTCACCTCCGTCATCGGCACCTTCTCGAACAGCCACTGCGGCTTGTACCAGTAGGTGAGGAACGGCTTCCGCTGCTTGGCGAACTGCTCGATCTGGGTGATCTGCGCCGCCTCGGAACCCGCGAAGACGACCTCGTAGTCCAGGTCCAGGTTCTGCACCAGCGCCTTGTCGTTCGTCACGTACGACGGGGAGCCGTCCATGAGCTGGCCCTTGCTGCCGCTCTCGGACGTGCGGAACTGGTCGGCGTACTTGTTGAGGTTCTTCCAGTTCGTGACGTCCGGGTGCTTCTTGGCGAAGTACGTCGGGACGTACCAGCCGATGTGCCCCGTCACGCCGACGTCGCCGCCGGGGACGATCGTCTTCTTGTCCTTGACGTACCGCTGCTCCTGCTCGGGGTGGCCCCAGTCCTCCATGATCGCGTCGACGCGGCCCTGGCTGAGGGCGTCCCAGGCGGGCACCTCGTCGATCTGGACCTTGTCGACGCGGTAGCCCAGCTCGTTCTTGAGCAGGTACTCGGCGACGGCGACGTCCGCCTGCGCGCCGACCCAGGACTGGACCGAGAGGGTCACCGTCTTGGCCCCGGCGGCGTTCGCGTACGGCGACGCCTGCTTGCTCATGTCGGCCGCGCCGCAGCCGGAGAGCGCGAGGAGCGCACCGGCGGCCGTGACGGCGCTCATGACACGCGTACGAACGCGCATGTCAGGCTCCCTTCTTCGTGCGGCGCTCGGTGGGCTGCGTGACCCGGTCGAGCATCAGGCCGAGGCAGACGATCGCGGCACCGGCCACCAGGCCCGTCGCCAGGTCGCCCTGCGCGATGCCGAACACCACGTCGTAGCCGAGCGCGCCACCGCCGACCAGACCGCCGATGACGACGACGGCGAGGACCAGGACGACGCCCTGGTTGAGGGCGAGCATGAGGGCAGGGCGGGCCAGCGGCAGCTGGACCTTGCGCAGCAGCTGCCAGCTGGTGGCGCCGAGCGAGCGCGAGGACTCCATCGCGGCGGCGTCGACCTGGCTGAGGCCCTGCGTGGTGATGCGGACGACGGCGGGCAGCGCGTAGACGACGGCGGCGGCGACCGCGGGGGCGCGGCCGATGCCGAAGAGCGCGACGACCGGGATCAGATACACGAACTGCGGCATCGTCTGGAACACGTCGAGCACCGGGCGGAGCAGGCTTTCGAACCGCTTGCTGCGGGACGCGGCGATGCCGATCGCGAAGCCGAGGACCAGCGTCACCGCGACACCGGCGAGGACCTGCGCGAGCGTGTCGAGGGACTTGTCCCACACGCCGAGCACGCCGATCGCGGCCATCGCGGCGACGGCGGTCAGCGCCGTCTGCCAGGTGCCGATCAGCCAGGCGAGGGCGGCGACGACGAGCAGGACCGACCACCAGGGCAGCCCTTGCAGGCCGTCCCTGACCGGGTTGAGGACCCAGGTGGTGAAGTGCGAGGCCCAGTCGGCGGTGCCGCCGACGACGGGCACGCCGGTGTAGATGTGGTCGACCATCCACTCCTTGGCGGTGTTGACCGACGGGGCGATGTTGACGACCCAGCCGGTCGGCCAGTCCACGCGGTCCGCGAAGCGGGCGGCGAGCGCGGCGAGCACCGTCACGGCGCCCGCGACGGTCCAGCCGCGCCAACCGCGCAGCGCCGACGTGTCCTCGGCGTGCGCGCCTGTGCGCTCCCCGGCCGCCCCGGTCACCCGGTCCAGGACCACGGCGAGCAGCACGATCGGGATGCCGGCGGCGAGCGCCTGACCGACATCGACGGTGGAGAGCGCCTGGTAGACGCGGTCGCCGAGGCCGCCCGCGCCGATCACCGAGGCGATGACGGCCATGGAGAGCGCCATCATGATCGTCTGGTTGAGGCCGAGGAGGAGTTCCTTGCGGGCGAGGGGCAGGCGCGCGGAGAACAGCCGCTGCCGGCCGGTCGCGCCGAGCGAGGTCACCGCCTCCATCACGCCGCCGTCGGCGCCGCGCAGGCCGAGCGCGGTGAGCCGTGCCATGGGCGGGGCGGCGTACACGACCGTCGCGATGATGGCCGCGGGGACGCCCATGCCGAAGACGAGGGCGAAGGGCAGCAGATAGGCGTAGGCCGGCAGCACCTGCATGGTGTCGAGGACCGGCCGCAGGATGCGGAAGACGCGGTCGTTCAGCCCGCCCGCGAGGCCGAGCAGCAGGCCGATCACGACCGAGGCGAGGACCGCGACGATCATCAGGGCGAGCGTCTGCATGGTCGGCACCCACATGCCGAGCAGCCCGCACACGGCGAACGCGGACGAGGCCAGAACGGCGAGCTTGACGCCCGCCACACGCCAGGCGACGAGCCCGGCACCGATGGTCACGCCGGCCCATCCTGCGGCGAGCAGCACGAGGTAGACGCCGCGCACGGAGAGCACGATGGCGTTGGAGACGTGCCCGAGGAAGTAGACGAACAGCGGGTGGCTGTCGCGGTTGTCGATGATCCAGTCGGTCGTCTTCCCGAGCGGCTCGGTCAGATCGACGGTGAGCGCGTCCGGCCAGGCGCCGGAGGCCCACTTGGCGTTGACGATCGGCACGAGCACGGCCGCGGCGACGGCGAGCAGCAGGAGCTTGCCGACGGCACGGTGACGCAGGAGCGCGCCGATTCCCGTATCCCTGACGGGCCCCGAGGCGGTGGCGGTGGCCATCAGGCGACCACCTCGCCCTTGCCGGGGACGTTTGGTGCCGGGGCCGCGGTGGTACCCGCGACCACGGCGAGCAGCCCGGCGTGGTCCACCACGCCGAGGCAGCGCTTGCCGTCCATCACGCGCGCCGGGGAGCCGGTGCGGGCGACGGCCTCGATGGCCTCGGTGACCTTGGCGTCGGGGGCGAGCGCCGCGCCGCCGGTCTCCTCGTCGCCCTCGGCGGGGCGCATGGCGCTGCGCACGCTCATCACGTCGGCGCGCACCACGTCGCGCACGAAGTCGCGTACGTAGTCGTCGGCCGGGGAGCCGACGATCTCCTCGGGGGTGCCGAGCTGGACGACGCGGCCGTCGCGCATCAGGGCGATGCGGTCGCCGAGCTTGAGGGCCTCGCTGAGGTCGTGGGTGATGAAGACCATCGTGCGGCCCTCCTCACGGTGCAGGCGGACGACTTCCTCCTGCATGTCGCGGCGGATCAGCGGGTCGAGGGCGCTGAACGGCTCGTCGAAGAGGAGGACTTCGGGGTCCACGGCGAGGGCGCGGGCGAGGCCGACGCGCTGCTGCTGGCCGCCGGAGAGCTGGCCGGGCTTGCGCTGTTCGAGCCCTTCCAGGCCGACCTTCTTGACGACTTCGAGGGCCTTGGCGCGGCGTTCGGCCTTGCCGACGCCCTGGATCTCCAGGCCGTACGCGACGTTGTCGAGGACCGTGCGGTGCGGCAGGAGGCCGAAGTGCTGGAAGACCATGGCGGCGCGGCGGCGGCGCAGTTCGCGCAGGCGGGCCTTGTCCATGGCGAGGACGTCCTCGCCGTCGATGGCGAGGGAGCCGGAGGTGGGCTCGATGAGGCGGGTCAGGCAGCGTACGAGGGTGGACTTGCCGGAGCCCGACAGGCCCATGACGACGAAGACCTCGCCCTTGTTGACCTCGAAGGACACGTCGCGCACGGCGGCCGTGCAGCCGGTCTGCTCGCGCAGTTCGGCGGGGCTCAGGCCGTGCAGCTCCGTGTCGCCGGGTATCCGCTCGGCCCGGGGGCCGAAGACCTTCCAGAGGTTCTCGACGGCGAAGACGGGCCCGTCACCGGGCGTCGCGTGCTGGTCCGTGGTCGTCACGGTGGCCTCGCTCATCGGCCGTCACCACCAAGGATCTCGGCACATTTCTCCCCGACCATGAGCACTCCGATCATCGGGTTCACGGCCGGCATCGTCGGGAAGACGGATGCGTCCGCGATACGGATTCCGGCCAGGCCCCGAATCCTCAGCTCCGGGTCCACCACGGCGAGTTCATCAGTGGAGGCGCCCATTCGGCAGGTGCCCGCCGGGTGGTAGACGGTGTGCGCGGCCTTGCGGACGAGTTCGCTGATCTCGGCGTCGTCGGTGACGTCGGGGCCGGGGAAGACCTCGCGCTTGAGCCACTTCTTGAACGGCTCGGCCTGGGCGACCTTGCGGGCCAGCTTGATGCCGTCGACGAGGGTCTGCCCGTCGTAGTCCCCCTCGTCCTCGAAGTACTTGAAGTCGAGGGCGGGCTTGACCTCGGGGTCGGCGGACGTCAGGTAGAGGCGGCCGCGGGAGCGGGACTTGGGGATGTTCGGGGTCATCGACACGCCGTGCTCGGGGCGTTCGTAGCCGAGACGCTCCGGATTGTCGGTGAACGGGATCTGGTAGAAGTGGAACATCAGGTCCGGGCCCTTGTGGTCCGGGTCCCGCTTCACGAACAGACCGGCGTCCGAGTCCATCGCGGAGTTGCCGGGGATCGGCCCGTCGGTCTCCCAGACGATGACCGACTCGGGGTGGTCGATGAGGTTCTCGCCGACGCCCGGCAGGTCGTGCACGACGGGGATGCCGAGGGCTTCGAGGTCCTTCTTCGGGCCGATGCCGGAGTGCATGAGAAGCCGCGGCGTGTCGACGGCGCCGGCGCAGACAAGGACCTCGCGGCGGGCGGTGAAGAGCTTCTCCACACCGTCCTTCATCCGCACGTGGACGCCGCGGGCGGTCTTGCCCTCCAGCTCCAGCTCGGTGGCCCAGGTCTCCAGGAAGAGGTGGAGGTTCGGGCGGTCACCGGCCTCCATGTGGGGGTGGAGGTAGGCGACCGAGGCGGAGGAGCGCTTGTTGTTCTCCGGGTGGTACGAGAGGTCGAAGAAGCCGACGCCCTCGTCGAACGGCTTGTCGTTGAAGCCGACGATCTCCGGGACGCCGAGCGCGGTCTTCGTCGCCTCGACCCAGTCGCTGGCGATCTGGTTCTGGTCCTTCTTGGCGACGCGCACGATGTTGTTGCGCAGCTTGCCGAAGTAGGGGTCCATGGCCTTGGCGTTCCAGCCGGTGGCACCCGCCGCCTCCCACTCGTCCCAGTCGGACGGCAGCGGCTTGAAGGAGATCAGGGTGTTGTGCGACGAGCAGCCGCCGAGCACCTTGGCGCGGCTGTGCAGGATGTGCGAGTTGCCGCGCGGCTGCTCGGTGGTCGTGTACTCGTAGTCCAGCTCGCCGCCGAGCAGACCGAGCCACTTGCGCAGCGTGAGGACGTCCTCGCGGTCGATGTCGCTGGGGCCGCCCTCGATGACGGCGACGGTGACGTCCGGGTTCTCGGTGAGACGGGACGCGATCACCGATCCGGCGGTACCGCCACCGACGATGACGTAGTCGAACTCGGTCTGGTCAGACATGCCTAGTACTCCTCTTCCTGCGAGGTCGTGCCAAGGTGCTTACGCGTAATGAGCGGGGGGCGCTTGAACGTGTTGCGCGCGGGGCGGTGTCCGCCCCGCGCGTACCTCTGCGTACCGGGGATCAGCCGGCGAACCAGCGGACCGGCTGCGGTGCCAGGTTCTGGTAGATGTGCTTGGACTCGCGGTACTCGGCGAGCCCCGCGGGGCCGAGCTCGCGCCCGACACCGCTCTTGCCGAAGCCGCCCCACTCCGCCTGCGGAAGGTAGGGGTGGAAGTCGTTGATCCAGATGGTGCCGTGGCGCATCCGCCGTGCCATGCGCCGCGCGCGGCCGGAGTCGCTGGTCCACACGGCGCCCGCGAGACCGTACTCGGTGTCGTTGGCGAGCGCTACGGCCTCGTCCTCGGTACGGAAGGTCTCCACGGTCAGGACGGGCCCGAAGACCTCTTCCCGCACGACCTTCATCTCACGGTGGCACTGGTCTAGCACGGTCGGCTCGTAGAAGTACCCCTCGGCGGGCCGCACTTCGCTCGGCTCGGGCCGCTTGCCGCCCGACCGCAGCACAGCGCCCTCGTCCAGGGCGGAGGCGACGTACATCTCGGTCTTCTCGCGCTGCTGCTGCGAGACGAGCGGCCCGCACTCGACACCGTCCTCGGTGCCGCGCCCGAGCTTGATCTTGCGGGCCCTGCGGGCGAGTTCGGCGACGAAACGCTCGCGCACGGACTCCTCGATGATGAGGCGGCCACCGGCGGAGCAGACCTGCCCGCTGTGGATGAAGGCGGCGTTGAGCGCCTGGTCGACGGCGGTGTCGAACCCTTCGTCGCTCGCGCAGGCGTCGGCGAAGACGACATTGGGGTTCTTGCCGCCGAGCTCCAGGGCGACCTTCTTCACGCCGAGCGCGGCGGCCTGCGCGACCTTGGTGCCGGAGACGAGGCCGCCGGTGAAGGAGACCAGGTCGACGTCGGGGTGGTCGGCGAGCCGGGCGCCGACGGTGTGGCCGGGTCCGGTGACGATGTTGGCGACGCCCGCGGGCAGCCCGGCCTCGACGAGCAGCTCGATGAGCGCGACGGTCGTCAGCGGGGTGATCTCGCTGGGCTTGATGACGAAGGTGTTGCCGGCGGCGAGCGCGGGCGCGACCTTCCAACTGGCCTGCAGCAGCGGGTAGTTCCAGGGGGTGATCATCGAGCAGACGCCGATGGGCTCGTGCACGACGACGCTGTGGATGTCGTCGGACCCGGCGTCCACCACTCGCCCGGCACCCTCACCGATCACCAGGTCGGCGAAGTAACGGAAGGCGTCGGCGACGCAGTCGACGTCGACGCGGCCCTCTTCGAGGGTCTTGCCCGCGTCGCGGCTCTCGAGCAGCCCGATCTCCTCGCGGTCACGTACGAGGAGATCGGCGACGCGGCGCAGGAGCGCGGCGCGCTCGGCCACGGGCGTGCTCGGCCAGGGGCCCTCGTCGAAGGCCTTGCGTGCGGCGGCGATGGCGGCATCCGCATCGTCCGCTCCGCCCTCGGCGATCACGGCGAACGGCTTGGCGTCCGCCGGGTCGAGGATCTCGCGGGTGGCGCCGGAGGCGGCCGCAAGCCACTCTCCGCCCACATGGATGGTCTGTTGTGCGGACACGTCCCGTTTGCCTTCCGTTCCTGTCATATGCCCCGCCTGTCACTCGCGGTAGCCGGGTGCACCTGCCCTGACCGGAAGAAAGCATGCGTGTCCCGCACGTGCGCTGCGTCACTCGCTCCTGGCGGCTCCGACAGCGTTCTCCTCGCCGAACTCGCCGAACTCCTCGTCCACGGGCTCATCGACCACGGCGAGCCCCGCCATCCACAGCGGCATGAGCCAGTGCACGACGAGAACACTGAACAGCACAGGAAAGACGAGCCCCTCGATCTCCACGCCCGCGAACCCGGCGACGCCCACCCCCACGGTCGCGCTCAGCAGGAGCCACATCATCACGCGCTGTGCACGAGCCGCCACACGGTCCCTCTCCGCGCGCTGCCGCTCGTCGAGGGCGCGCACGCGCAGTTCGAGCAGCCCGCGGGTCGCGCCGTTGATGGCGCTGGTCGCCACACACCACGGCACCAGGACGCCGAGAATCGCGAACGTCGCCCAGCGCTCGTCCCCGAGCACGGAGTAGAGCGAGCAGGCGATACCCGCCGCGGTCAGCACGATGTGCGAGATGACGGCGGTGCGACGGCGGGCCGCGGTGGCGTAGAGCAGGGCGGCCTCGCGCCGGTTCATGATCGCGTACATGCGCCGGTCGTAGCCGGTCATGGGCCGCTCATCGGTCTTCATCACTGCTTCCTCCCGTAGACCTCATCCGTGAGCGGGCGAAACGGCTCGAGGGAGAACAGGGCCTCGACCGGCAGCTCGAAGAACTTGGCGATCTTCAGCGCGAGGTCGAGGCTCGGGTTGTACTGCCCGCGCTCGATGTAGCCGATGGTCTGGTAGTGGGCTCCCACCGCCTCGGCCAGGCTCTGACGCGACACCTTCCGCTCGGCGCGCACCACCGCCAGCCTGTTGTGCACTTGCTCGCTCATGTATAAGAAGTACTACATTCGCGAGTACGAAAGCAACACCACCCCGGCCACCGCCTCCCCCCCCCACCCCCGAAACGCCGACCGCCGCCCCCGGTGGCCGCGGTGAGCGGCCGCCGGGGGCGGCGGAAGGTGACGCGCGAGGGCGCCGGGACTCAGATGAGGCCGAGACCGCGGACGGCCTCGCGCTCCTCGGTGAGCTCCTGCACGGACGCGTCGATGCGCGCACGCGAGAACTCGTTGATGTCCAGGCCCTGGACGATCTCGTACTTGCCGTCCTTGGTGGTGACGGGGAAGGAGGAGATGAGGCCCTCCGGAACGCCGTACGAACCGTCCGACGGGATACCCATCGAGGTCCAGTCACCGGCGGCCGTGCCGTTCACCCACGTGTGGACGTGGTCGATGGCGGCGTTGGCGGCGGAGGCGGCCGACGAGGCGCCACGGGCCTCGATGATCGCGGCGCCGCGCTTGGCGACGGTCGGGATGAACTCGTCGGCGAGCCAGGACTGGTCGCCCACGACGTCCGCGGCGTTCTTGCCGGCGATCTCCGCGTGGAAGATGTCCGGGTACTGGGTGGCCGAGTGGTTGCCCCAGATGGTGAGCCGCTTGATGTCGGCGACGGACGAGCCGGTCTTCTTCGCCAGCTGCGACAGCGCGCGGTTGTGGTCCAGGCGCGTCATCGCGGTGAAGCGCTCGGCGGGTACGTCCGGGGCGGCGGCCTGCGCGATGAGCGCGTTGGTGTTGGCGGGGTTGCCGACCACCAGCACCTTGATGTCGTCGGCGGCGTTGTCGTTGATGGCCTTGCCCTGCGGCTTGAAGATGCCGCCGTTGGCCTCGAGGAGGTCACCGCGCTCCATGCCCTTGGTACGGGGCCGGGCGCCGACGAGCAGCGCGACGTTGGCGCCGTCGAAGGCGACGTTGGGGTCGTCGCTGATCTCGATCCCCTTCAGCAGCGGGAAGGCGCAGTCATCGAGCTCCATGGCGGTGCCCTCGGCGGCCTTCAGCGCCGGCGTGATCTCAAGAAGGCGCAGGTTGACCGGCACGTCCGCGCCGAGCAGGTGGCCCGAGGCGATGCGGAAGAGCAGCGCGTAGCCGATCTGGCCGGCCGCGCCGGTGACGGTGACATTCACGGGAGTGCGGGTCATGGCGATCTCCGTAAGACAGCTGGCGGTGGGGTCCCGTGTCCCTCTACTGGATCCCCTTGTTCGCGGATCCCCGCCGACGCCACGCCGAGTCCTCGATCGCCTCTCGATGATCGATCTCTTGGCATCAAGAGAGATCCGCCGTCAGGCTATCGCGCCCCGAGCGCCCCCGGTCCCCGGGTCAGTGTGGCCCGGCCCACAGCGTCACTCCCCCGGCCCGCCACCCCTAAAAAGGGGGGCGGCCGCCACGAGGGGGGGAGCGCGGCGGCCGCCGTGGGGGTGTGACCACTCCCGTGGGGGTACGTTTCGCCTGCCCTCCGATCCCCATCTCATTCCCCCCACCGCCAGACTTTCTCGCCACGCCCCCAAACCCCCACGCTGACCAGCGACTTATCCCACCCACCCGTGCGCCCGGGGACGCCCCGCGGGAGTAGGGGCGGGTGGGCGGGGTGCCCCCCGCGACGTCCCCCCGGGGTAGGGGCACCAAGCCCGCCGCTCCGCGGCGGATGTATCCCACCCACCCACCCGTGCACCCCGCGACGCAGCTGCCAGGTAGGAGCAGGAGAGGCTGCGCCCCCCACCGGGCCGCAGCCGCAAGCGCTCCCGAGGGGACGTGGGGGTATGTGCGCACGGAGCACCGAGCACACTCTGGCGTCTTTGGACTTGAGGCGCGGCGCAGGGATAGCGAGTACGTACATACCCCCGCGGCCCCGCCCCACAGACGGGCGGAAGGCGCAGACCGGCACCAAGGGAGCCCGCGAGCCTACTCCGTGCACCCCGTCACCCCGGACGTAAGCGCCGCGCACGCCTTCGCCGAAGTCCCCGAAGACGCCGCCACCATCGGCGTATACGCGTCGAAGTCCTCGTTCACCGTTCCGCGCTGCTTGGCCGCGCCCCCATCCCCCGACCCCGTGATCGTGAGCTCGTCCCCCGGCGCAGCCTGCGTGATCCGCGCCCACGCGGCCCCACACGCCTTGCTGTACCGCACCTCGACCAGCGTCTTCCCGACCGTGGCCCGCGACGTGGTCTTCGCCAGCTCGCCCCCGCACCCCATGTTCTCGGGGTCCTTGCCCGCACAGTCCTTGCCGCTGCACTCGACCCCCGCGGGCAGCTTCTTGTCGCTGGTGCTCGGCGACACGGACGGCTTCGCCTCGTCCTCGCCCTTGCCGTCGTCCCCGAACCCGGTCAGGAAGACCGCGGCCGCGATGACGACGAGGGCGCCGACTATGCCCGCGAGGAACATCGTCAGCTGCCGACGCCGCCGCTGCCGATCCGGCGACTCCGCGTCACGCGTCGACGGCACACCCGGGGCAGGGCCACCCACCGGCCCCCCGCCACCCCCACCACCACTGCCACTGCCACCTCTCCCCTCACCGAAGGGAGACGCGGAAACATCACCGTACGAACTGGACGACGCCCCGTACGACCCCGGCCAACCCGAAGAAGCGGCGCCCCCCTGCGGCGGCACGGTCGGAGAGACCCCGGCAGGCCCAGCCACCCCGGTGACGGGCCCGACACCGACGGCTCCCGCACCGTCCTGGCGGGAGGCCTTCGAAGACTTGGAGGACTTGCGGGAAGAAGACGCGGCGGAGGAAGACGAGTCGGCCGGCGAGGAGGACGCACCCGGAGCCTGCCCCGCCGCACCCCCCGCCGCACTCCCCGACTCCCCCAACGCCGCCCGAGCCTGAGAGATCCGGATCGCCTGCATCGTCATGTCGTGCCGCATCTCGGACCGGCTCCACGCCCGCTCCGCCAGCTCCCACATGGTGATGAGATGCACGGGCTGCGTCCCGGTCACCTCCGCCAGCGCGACGATCGCCCCCTTGGGCGCGAGCAGCCGCCCGTTCAGATAGCGCTCCCACGACGTCTTGCTGTAGCCGGTCCTGTCGGACACCGCCGCGATGCTGAGACCACTGCGGTCGACGAGCCTGCGCAGCTGACTGGCGAACTCCCTGACCTCAGGGTCCAGCTCATCCGGTAGCGCCTTCCAACGAGGCATTGCTCCCCCTATTCCCCCCGTACGTACGTGTCCTGCCCCCGCGCCGACCCCGGGCCGGCCCCGCGCCGCCCCCGTCCTGGACTATCCAGAGGGATGCTCGGAGCCAGGGTGTCAGTTCCCGGAGTGGGGGGTGCACGGAAGCTTTCGGGCCACCGACGGGCGCCGCCACGCCCCCGCCTCCCCCGCACTCCCGAACGATTCGCACTCCCCGAGGTCCAGGGCCCAGTGTCCCACCGCCGCCCCCTCCACCATGCGGAACCCCAGCTACCGGCCCAAGATGCCCGAAAGCTTCCGTATTGCCGCAACCAACCGCCCCCGACCCCCTCCACCCCGTCGCACCCCCCAACCACCCCGTTGCACACCTCGAACACCGTTGCGGAATGGTCACCTCCGTGCCACAGGAACCAGCCACGCCTTGTCCACGGTTGGCGGGTCCATGACTCTGGATCACGAGCGGAACGCACCGCTTATATCGGGAGGTTCCAGCAGGAACATCATCTTCCCGACCGACGGTGCCCGTCCTCCCACGGGGGTGAGGACGGGCACCGTCTTCCTTTCAGAAGCGCGGTGTGTCCCCGAAAGGGCGACTTCGGCCATGTCTTGCGACCCCGGGACCGACGAACTCGGCAGAGTCGATGCGGCAACGGCACGCAGCAAAGCACCGAAGGGACCACACATGAAGTACGGCAAACGCCTCGCCGGCACCGTCATCACCGCAGCCGCCGCCCTGCTCGGCACGGCCCTGGCGACACCCCCCACCGCGTCGGCGACCCCGGCGCCCGGGTCGGTGCCCGGGACGGCCTCCGCGAGCGCCCTCCGCGGCACGGCCCCCGTCTGCGTCAAGCGGGACGTCATCAAGCACCGGAAGTACGTGAAGGTGACCAACCACTGCGGCCGGGCCATGCACCTGAAGGTCGTCATCGACTGGGGCAACGACTCGCCGTGCCTCACGTACCAGCACAACGAGCAGTGGGAGTGGAACTGGGGCCGCGGCTCCTACGGCAAGGTGGTCACCTGCTGACACCCGTGACACCCGCGCTGCCCTCACCCCACCGCCACCACCCCCTCCCCTCCCCCCTGGCCCCCTACCCCCCGGCCCCCGGCGTGACCAGCCCCGTCTCATACGCCACGACCACGGCCTGCGCCCTGCTGTCCAGGTCGAGCTTGCTCATCGTGCGGTTGAGGTGGGTCTTGACGGTGGCCTCGCTGATGTAGAGCCGTTCGGCGATGTCCGCGTTGGTCAGGCCGCGGGCGATCAGCTTGAGGACCTCGACCTCGCGCAGGGTCAACGCCGCGAGGTCGGGCGGCGGTTGTTCCTTCTCGCCCCCGGCCTCCGCCGCCTGCCGGGCGAACGCCTCCACGAGGCGGCGCGTCACACTGGGTGCGAAGAGCGCGTCGCCCCCACCGACCGCCGCCACCGCGGCCAGCAGCCGCTCGGGCCCCGAGTCCTTGAGCAGAAACCCGGACGCGCCGGCGCGCAGCGCCCCGTACACGTACTCGTCGAGGTCGAACGTCGTCAGCACCAGGACACGCGGGGCGGGGTCGGCGGCCTGTTCCAGGATCTTCGCGGTGGCCGTGATGCCGTTCATGCCCGGCATCCGGATGTCCATCAGGACGACGTCGGGACAGGTCCGTGCCGCGAGCTCGACGGCCTCGTCGCCGTCACCCGCCTCTCCCACGACCTCGATGCCCGGAGCGGCGCGCAGCAGGCCCACCAACCCCGCACGGATGAGGAATTGGTCGTCGACGACGAGCACTCTGATGCATGCGGTCATCCGGTCACCCGGTCACCCGACTCATTCGGCTACCCGGCTCACCCGGTCACCCGACTCATTCGGTCACCCGGCTCATACGCTCACCCGGCTCATACGGTCACCCGGCTCATTCCGTTGCGTCGTCCCCCCGCGCCGCTGCCCGCGCCGAGGTCGGCAGGGTGAGCCGCACGGCGTATCCCCCCTCGCTCAGCGGGCCGATACTGATCGCCCCGCCGTAGAGCTTGGCCCGCTCCCGCATCCCAATCAACCCGTGTCCACTGCCCGTCCGCACTCTGTCCTGATTCACCCCCTCGGCTTCACTCGCCGTGTCATTGACGACCGAGACCCGTATCCGCTGCCGCTCGTAGGCGAGTTCGACGGTCGCCGCGGCGCCGGGGGCGTGCTTCAGTACGTTGGTGAGGGCCTCCTGCACCACGCGGTAGGCGCAGAGTTCCACGCCGGGCGCCACCGGCCGCGGCGTTCCCGTGACGCGCAGTTCGACGGGGATGCCCCCGGCGCGGATTCGTTCGATCATCTCGTCCAGGCGGGCGAGGCCCGGCATGGGCGCCGCGGGGACGTCACCGGTGTGCTCGCCGTCCTCGGCGCGCAGCACCCGCAGCATGCGGCGCAGTTCTTCGAGTGCCTCGCCGCTGGTCCCGGAGATGGTGCCGAGCGCGGCGCGCGCGGTGGCGGGGTCGGTGCCGAAGACGAACGTGGCGAGGCCCGCCTGCACGGATATCACCGACATGTGGTGGGCGACCACGTCGTGCAGCTCGCGTGCGATGCGGCCCCGCTCCTCGGCGACCTCGCGCCGGGCCCGTTCGTCCTGCTCCCGCTTCAGCTGCCGGGCCAGTTCCGCCGACCGGCGTGCGACGTGTCCGAAGCGCCAGAGGACGAGCGAGAAGCCGACGGCCTGGCCGACGACGGACGGCATCGACGCGTCCTCGCTGATGACCCCTGCGTAGATCCACAGGGCGGCCATGAGCGCGGTACAGGGGAGGGAGATGCGCGGGGGACGCAGGGAGGCGACGGTGTAGACGGTGAGCATGGGGCCGAAGGTGCCGACCACGGGCCAGTAGCCGACGGTGACGTAGACGAACCACGCCAGATGTACGACGAGCAGGACGGTGAGCGGGGCTCTGCTGCGGGCCGCGACCGGAACGCAGACCAGCGCCACCAGCGCGTATCCCACGGGGTCGAGCGCCATCCAGCCCTGTTTGACGGACTCCTGCCCGAGCAGTACGGCCACCGTGGTCAGGGCGACCGCGATGAGTGCGTCTACGGCTAGGGGGCGGATCCGCATCGCCGCAGCGTAACGCGCGTATGGACGGCGCAACGTCAACCGGTCGCAGTACAGCGGTAGTTGTAGGAACCGCGCGTCTACCACGCCCGGAGCAGGCGGAGTTCAACCCAGCACGTGACGACGCGGCAGGCACCCCGCCCGTAGTTTGTGGAACCAGTGGACCGCGGCCGTCGGGATGGCACGGGGGAACGCCCGGTCCACATGGCGGTGGCCCGTCCCCTCGGGGGAGGACGGGCCACCGCGACACGCCGGCCGCACCGCTGACGAGCTTCCGCGAGCTCATCACGGGCGTGGAAGCAGCGCTCGACCTGCGGGCACACCAGACGGATGCGCCACACACACCCACACCCCCCACACCCCACACCCCACGATCAACGATCGAGAAGTTGCGTGTGCGCCAGTTTGCTGTAGAGGGCGTCATGCTTGATGAGTTCACTGTGCGTGCCGATCGCTCGTACGCATCCGGCCTCCATGACGATGATCCGGTCGGCCGTGGTGACGGTGGAGAGCCGGTGGGCGATCACCATGACGGTGGTGCCGCGGGCGGCATCGGTGATCATGTTGCGCAGTGCCGCCTCGTTGGCCGCGTCGAGTTGTGAGGTGACTTCGTCCATCAGCAGCAGTCTCGGGCGGCGCAGCAGAGCGCGGGCGATCGCCACCCGCTGTCGCTCGCCCCCGGAGAGGCGGCTGCCGCGGTGGCCGACGTGGGTGTCCAGCCCGTGGGGGAGGCGGTCCGTCAAGGTGTCCAGCCGCGCCATGTGCAGCACCTGGGCGAGTTCTTCGCCGGAAGGGTCGCCGGCGCCGAGCGTCAGGTTGTCCCGCAGTGTGCCGGCGAGGACGGGGGTGTCCTGTTCTACGTAGCCGATGGATGCGCGGAGCCGGCTCAGGGGCCACTGCCGTGTGTCCTTGCCGCCCACAAGGATGCACCCGGCATCAGGTTCGTAGAAGCGCTCGATCAGAGAGAAGACGGTGGTCTTGCCGGCGCCGGACGGGCCCACGATTGCCGTCAGACCGCGCCTGGGCACGGTGAAGGAGACCTCGTGGTGCACCCTGGGCAGCCCGGGCCGGTAGGAGAAACGGACTTGACGGAAGGTCACGTCGAGTGGCGACCGGCAGTCCTCGGCGGCCATGTCGGGTGAGTCGCCCCTCGCTGTCACTGTCACTCCCCGCGTGTGCTCGGCCGCGCGCTCGGGTTTCACCTGTTCGGCCTCGAACGTCTCGATCTGCTCGATGCGGGCAGCGGCTGCAGATCCGATCTGGAACTGGCTGACTCCTTCGACGAGTTGACCGATGCGAGGAGCGAGGGCGAAGAGATACAACAGAAAGGCGACCAGGGTGGAGACGCTGATTGTGCCGGAAGTGACCCGGGCGCCTCCCACCCCGAGCACAACGAGGAAGCACACCTGAACGACCACCGCCGACGCTGTGGCCGACACCGCCTCCCACGCCGCAGCCCGCGTACCTCTGCGGCGGGCGTGTTCGGCCGCACGATGCAGCGCTTGGGTCTCCCAGTGCTCGGCACCCGATGCCTTGACCGTGCGAAAGGCTCCCAGGACGCGCTCCAGAGCGCCCCCGATGTGGCCCACCGCATCCTGCACCTGCCGGGTGGCGCGGCCGATGCGCGGAGCCACGACCGCGACGATGACACCGACGAACGCGATCACGCCGAGAGTGACGCAGAGCAGGACGGCGTCGAGGAAGCCCATGATGACGACGGTCGCAGCGGTGACCAGTGTGCCGGTGACGGCGGCGGACACCGCCTGGGGCGCGGTCTGGCGCAGCAACGTCGTATCGGAGGTGACGCGGGCGATCAGGTCGCCCGGCTCGGTGCGCTCCACCACGGGCACCCGCAGGCGCAGCAGCCGCTCGGTCAGCCGGCAGCGGGCGGCGCAGACCATGGACTCGGCCGACCATTGCAGCACGTAGTGGCCCAGCCCCGCGAGTACCGCCCCTGTGACCACCAGCAGGCTGAGCATGAGGATGGGGCCGGCGGCCGGCCGGCCCTGGCTCATGTCGTCCATCACGCGCTTGGCTGCCAAGGGCTGGGCCAGGCCCATGACGCTGCCGACGAGCCCCAGCAGGACACCTGCGGCCATGCGCCAACGCTGTGGGCTCAGATGGGTCATGAGCGCTCGTTGTGCCGCCCAGGTGCGGTCGGGGCCCGTGTCCTCCTCAGGCGCGTCGGAGCCGTCGGCGGGGCCGGTGAGGGGCCGGGGGTCCTCGATGCCGGGGGCCGTGGTCATCGGCTCACTCCACGGTGAAGAAGCGCTGGAAGTATGTGGGTGAGGCGTCTTCGCCGACGAGGGCACCCTCGGCTTCCACCCAGGCGTGGGCGGCGAAGGGCGGTCGGCTGCGCACGCCCACGCACCAGGTGGGCCAGTGGCCGTACCACCGGCAGAGCAGCACGGTGGCCAGGGATCTCGGGAGGCAGCCCTTCTGTCCGCCGGCGGACAGGCTTACGGCGAGTACCGTCTCCCGGGCTTTTTCCGCCTCGGGGAGGGTGGCGGGCCGGGCGCCGCGCCGCAGCCTGGCCAGGATGGTGCGGATGCGGCCCGGCGGCAAGGTGGCCAGCACATGGGCACAGCCCACGGCTGCCCGGGCGGCGAAGCGGCGGCCCACCGGTACGGAACGCGGATCGTAGGGGAGAGCTTCCGGGGTCGTCATGCGTGCCTCTTCGGTCGGAGGAGGGCGGGGCGCAGAGAAACGCCGGGCATGGAGAGCGTGGAGAGGTGGGGCGTCGGGAGGCGCGCAGGAGTCTGACTGCGGGCCCGTGTTGTCGTATGCGTGCGCTATGCGGTGAGGAGTCCTGAGGAGCACAGCTCGCCGACGATGGCGTCGACGTCCTTGGCTGCTTCGTCGGCGTCGACGTCGTCGTACTGCGTGGTCAGTGCCTCGACGGCCCGCTCCGCGCCGCGGGCACGACCGTCCAGCAGGGTTCGCAGGACAAGGGCCGCCGTCGGGTTGAGGGTCCAGTATTCGGCGCTCTTCTGATCGAGCAGCGCCACGCCGTATTCGGTCTCGGTCATCAGGACGCCAGGCTTCAAGGCGTACACCAAGATCATTCCTTTCGGTCGGCGGTGGGCTGGGCGGGGACGGCGTCCCCCTGGCGCGGGGGCGTCATTTCGCGGGAGCGCAGCCAGACTTCGCAGGCGATCGTCGAGTGCAGCAGGTAGCTCTCCGTCTCCGCGGCGAGAGAGCGGCGGCACCATTCACGCAGTACGTTCTCGTCGATCAGGCCGAGCCGGGCCAGCCGCGAGTCGTCACACAGCGCCAGCAGCCGTCGGCGATGCTCGCGCAGGCCGACCTCCTCCTCGAACGTTGCGTTCGCCTTGGTGTTGCGTGTCCGGCTGGTTTCCGGCACGACGCCGCGCATGGCTTCGACAATCAGGGGTTTGTACCGCCAGGGGGTGATCCGTTCCTGTGGCCGCACGGCGAGGCAGGTCTCGATGACGCGCGTGTCGTAGTAGGGGGCGGCGACGGTGATGCCCAGGGGCGCGGCCATCTGGCCGATGTGCCGGGTCCACTGGGAGATGCCGTCCATCGCGACCAGTTCTCGGTGCTCACCGTGTCCCCTGCCCCGGGGTTCGATGCCGGACAGGTCGGCGCGTATCAGTTCGCGGGCGGCCGCGATGGCGTCGGGCGTGGCCCAGGGCGCCATCCGGGGCGGTACGGACCAGTCGAGCAGCGGTGTGTTCGTGCCGGGAGGCGGCCCGGCCAGGTCGCGGGCCACGCGGCCGAGCCAGCTCCGGTAGGAGCGCCGGTCCAGGAGCTGGCGCAGCGTTGCCCGCCGGGTCCACTGGTACTTGGCGGCGTATCCGCGGATGTTGCGCAGTGCGGTCGGGGGATGGGTCAGTAACAGGGGATGCAGCCGGGCGGGCGTGCCGGCGAGGAGTTCGTCGCCGCCCAGGCCGGTCATGTGCAGGTTGGATCCTCGGGCCGCGGCCATTTCCACGATGCCCATCCGGCGGTTGCGGTCGACGGTGATGATGCTGGGCGTGTCCAGGATGTCGTGGAGGGTGTCGATTCCGTCGAAGGTCAGGGCCGTGTCCTTGGCCGGTACGACGTGGTGCTCGACGCCTTCGAGTTCCTGGACGGTGCGCCGGGCCCAGTACACGTCGTCGCCGGATTCGTCGTGGAGCGCGGCTGTGTATGCGACGACCTTGGTGTCGCCGCGGGCCGCTGTACAGCACAGGGCGGTGGAGTCCAGTCCGCCCAGATCTGCCGTCACCAGCTCGCGCCCGCGGGTGCGTACACCGACCGCTTCGGTGAGCGCCTCTCTCAGGTGTCGGGCGCCCTCGGCGAGGGGGACGACGGGGTCGAGCGGCGACCACCACCGCCTCATGGTGGTCCGACCGTCGGCGTCGAGGGTCAGGCAGTGGCCTGCGGGTACGGCCCGCAGGCCCCGCCACAGCGGGGGCTCCGACAGCGGGTACGGCGCTCCTGAGGTGAGCAGTTCGAGGGCGATCCGGCGTTCGTCGAGATCAGCGTCGATCAGTTCGGCGAGCACGTCGGCCCGATCCGACGCCACGCTGACGGGGCCGGAGCCGGAGCCGGAGCCGAATGCTGCGGTTTCGGTGTGGAACACGCGCCGCAGGTTCACGACGCCAC
This sequence comes from Streptomyces sp. NPDC093510, assembly GCF_040683555.1. NCBI lineage: Bacteria > Bacillati > Actinomycetota > Actinomycetes > Kitasatosporales > Streptomycetaceae > Streptomyces > Streptomyces sp. NPDC093510. The sequence goes on along the minus strand of NZ_JBFBEE010000020.1, from coordinate 71,211 downwards.
CCCGTACGTGCACCCGGCCGCCGGCGCTGGCCACCAGATGGAAGCTGCCGGGCCGGCGTGCGGCGCGGTCCAGGGCCGCCAGTGAGGCGGGGCCGGTGGCCGCAGCGGCTTGTTCGAGATATTGCTCAGTGACGGCGTGCTCCCCGATCACCGCGATACGGGTTCCGCCACACCGCCCCGTCACGGCCGCATGCTCCTCCCAGCGGCCCACCAGCCACGGTCGTCCAGAGGCATGGAGCAGACTCCGGGTGGCGTAGCGGCGCGCCCTGGCGGCGAAGGGCGCGGCCGCGGCGGTGTCGGGCAACGCGATGAACCAGGCGGGTGCGGCCTGGAGGGAGAGAAACGGAGCCATGAGCAACGGCCTTCGGTCGGCGGTGAGGTGATGCCCGGGGCAGAGGATCGGGTGGCGGCTGGACGCCACCACCCGATAGCCGGCCTGTTCAAGGACCGGCGCAAACGTTCTGCGACTCATAACCGCTCAGCGGCCGGGGCCGCCCCCGATCAGAGGAGCTGCTTGCCGCCGAGGATGTCCTTGGGCCCGGTGTTCTTGATCCCGGTCACCTTGCGGAAGCTTCCTGCCTTGGTGAGAGTGGGCCGCTCGTACGTCATAATCGTTCTCCCTTTTTGAGGACGATACGCACAGGAAAAATATGTGCGGCGAATTCAATTAGATCTCGACGTGAAAATCGAGATCGGTCAAATCCGCGGGACCACCGTAAGTACGAAAAGGGCAACATCACAACGCCCGCCCCGGATCGCGAGGCGGACGAGGGGCGCAAGGGGGGCGCGCATGGGGCGCAGTCAGTGGGACAGCGAAAGCGCAGGCAGGCGCCCTCTCCATAAGGCCAGCCCACGATGCCTAAATCGCCACAAAGGGGGTGTTCACCCCCGCACCTTCATGACCGTACAGCCAATTAGACCGTAAAATAGTTAGGCATAAACAGCCGATTGGGGGCGGGCCGCTTCAGCGCGTACTCCCAATAACCCAAAATGTGTGAGCCTTCACACCTTCGCAGTCAGGGCGCCTTGACGGTCAAAAATTGAAACGTGAATGAAGGACACCTCAGACGCCGAACGCCAGGCAGCGTTTCTGGACTGGCTGGACCGGGCAGCGTTTCCGGACTGGCTGGACCGGCACAACTGCCACCGGCCCCACACCAGCATCGGCGGCCAGACCCCGTCCGGCCGCGTCACCAACCTGTCCGGACAGCGCGCCTAGATCGTGTAATGCAGCGTGTCGTCCAGGAACGGGATCTCCAGCCACGGCTCGGGCTGCGCCATCAGCGCGAGGAGTGCGATGGCGAGGCCCAGCGCCCCGTACGTGACCATGTCGGTGAACCGCGAGCGCACCGCCAGCATCCCCACGTCCGGCAGCGCCCAGCGCAGCACGGCACCGCCGATGAGGGCGATGCCGATCAGCAGCGTGCCGACGCGGAACACGTCGAGCGCGGTGAGCAGCAGTCCGATCCCGACCAGGGAGGTGACGCTGAGCAGCGGCCACTGTCGGGCCGGTGCGGGGGCGTCGCCGGCCGCGGCACGGCCGCCGCCCTCGGGCCGCGCGGTGTCACGCGTGAACAGCGGGAAGCGGCGCGACACCTTCCGCGGCCGCCCGTCCGGGCCCGGCGCGCTGACCGCGCCCTTGGCCCGGGGAACATCCTGGGCGTCGCCCGGGTCGTCTTCCGGACTCCTGGCCTCGCTCATGACCTCGCCTCTTTCCCGCTTCAGCGCGCGGCGCGTTCCGCGGCCTCGACGACGTTCACCAGGAGCTGGGCGCGCGTCATCGGGCCGACACCGCCCGGGTTCGGTGAGATCCATCCTGCGACCTCGGCGACGCCCGGGTGGACATCGCCGACGATCTTGCCGTTCTCGTCGCGCGAGACGCCCACGTCCAGGACGGCGGCGCCCGGCTTCACGTCCTCGGGCTTGATCAGGTGCGGCACGCCCGCCGCGGCCACGATGATGTCGGCCCGCTTCAGGTGTGCGGCCAGGTCACGGGTACCGGTGTGGCACTGGGTGACGGTGGCGTTCTCGGACTTGCGGGTGAGGAGGAGCGGCATGGGCCGTCCGATGGTCACGCCGCGGCCGACGACGACGACCTCGGCGCCCTTGATCTCCACGTCGTGCTGCCGGAGCAGCCGGATGATCCCGTACGGAGTACAGGGCAGCGGCGCCGGCTCGTTCAGGACGAGGCGGCCGAGGTTCATGGGGTGCAGGCCGTCGGCGTCCTTGTCCGGGTCCATGAGCTCCAGGACGCGGTTCTCGTCGATGCCCTTGGGCAGCGGGAGTTGGACGATGTAGCCGGTGCAGGCCGGGTCCTCGTTCAGCTCGCGGACGACCGCCTCGATCTCCTCCTGCGAGGCGGTGGCGGGCAGTTCGCGCTGGATGGAGGCGATGCCGACCTGCGCGCAGTCGCGGTGCTTGCCGGCTACGTACTTCTGGCTTCCCGGGTCGTCGCCGACCAGGACAGTACCGAGTCCGGGCGTGACGCCCTTCTCTTTCAGGGCCGCCACGCGGGCGGTCAGTTCGGACTTGATCGCTGCTGCGGTGGCCTTGCCATCGAGAATCTGGGCGGTCATGCCCCCATCTTCCCGGATGAGGCCCGCCCGGTACCAATCAGGTCGCCTCCCCCTGTCGTCACGGTGGTTCACCCACTGATCAGCGAGGTTGCACTTGCACAACACATACCGAGTGTGGCTGGACAAATAAGCCAAGCCTAAAGAACGATATGCGGCACAGTGCCGCGGGCAGTGTCGGGGGGACGGACCGCATCTGTAGAACATTCCTCCGTGATGTGCCGCGTCGTCCCCGCACCACCCGACGGAGGAAGACCGCCATGAGTTACGGCGACCCGAACAACCCATACGGGCAGCCGCCCCAGCAGCCCCCGGCCGCTCCCGGGTACGGCTATCCCCAGCAGGGCCCGCCCGGCGTCCCGCCGCAGCAGCCCTACGGCTACCCGCAGCAGCCGCCGGCCTACCCCGGCTACCCGGGCGGCAACATGATGCAGCAGTCGATGCCGGGGCTGATGATGACCGCTCGCGTGCTCCTGTTCATCGTCGCCGCGGTGCAAGTCCTCATCGGCATATTCGCGATCTTCGGCGCGGCCACGGTCAGCGACGCGTCGGACGCGGCGTCCGACACCTTCGGGGACAACGAGTTCTCCGACCTCGGGCAGGACTCCGCCGCGATCATCCTGGTCATCGCCCTGCTCTTCCTCGGGCTCGCCGCACTGTCGATCACGCTTGGCGTGAAGTTCTCGAAGGGAGGGCAGGGCATCCGGATCACCACCATGGTGTACGGCATCCTCGGCGCCCTGTTCGGGGTGCTGATCCTGCTCGGTTCGGCCGACGCCGACACGACCGTGGGACTGGTCTGGGCCATGCTCTGGATCGGCTTCGGCGGCATCATGGCCGCGGCGATGATCGCCCCGTCCGGCGCCGCCTGGTTCAACCGCCCGCGTTACTGAGCGAGTTCTCCGCGCGCACGCGCGCAAGGGCCGCACCACTCCTGGAAGGAGGGTGCGGCCCTTGTGCGTACGGCTCAGTGGAAGAAGTGCCGCGTCCCCGTGAAGTACATCGTCACGCCCGCCTTCTTAGCGGCCTCGACGACCAGCTCGTCACGGACCGAACCGCCCGGCTGGACCACGGCCTTGACGCCCGCCGCGGTCAGGATCTCCAGGCCGTCGGGGAAGGGGAAGAACGCGTCGGACGCGGCGTACGAGCCGCGCGCCCGCTCCTCGCCGGCGCGCTCCACCGCGAGCTTCGCGGAGTCGACGCGGTTGACCTGGCCCATGCCGACGCCGACGGAGGCGCCGTCCTTCGCGAGCAGGATGGCGTTGGACTTGACCGCGCGGGACGCCTTCCAGGCGAACGCCAGCTCGGCGAGCTCGCCCTCGTTGAGCGCGTCGCCCGTGGCGAGCGTCCAGTTGGCGGGGTTGTCGCCGTCGGCCTGGAGACGGTCGGTGACCTGGAGCAGCGCGCCGCCGTCGATCTGCTTGACCTCCACGGCGTTCGACGGCGCCCGGTGGGCGCGCAGCACGCGGATGTTCTTCTTCTTGGTGAGGACTTCGAGGGCGCCGTCCTCGTACTCCGGCGCGACGATGACCTCGGTGAAGATGTCGGCGACCTGCTCCGCCATCTCCTTCGACACCGGACGGTTCACCGCGATCACACCGCCGAACGCGGACAGCGGGTCGCAGGCGTGCGCCTTGCGGTGCGCCTCGGCGACATTCGCGCCGATCGCGATGCCGCACGGGTTGGCGTGCTTGATGATCGCGACGCAGGGCTCGTCGTGGTCGTACGCGGCACGGCGCGCGGCGTCCGTGTCCGTGAAGTTGTTGTACGACATCTCCTTGCCGTGCAGCTGCTCGGCCTCGGCGAGACCGCCGGTGCCGTCGACGTAGAGGGCCGCGCCCTGGTGCGGGTTCTCGCCGTAGCGGAGGACGTTCTTGCGCTCGTAGGTGGCGCCGAGGAAGCCGGGGAGGCCGGAGTCGTCGGCGGCGGCGCTGTGTTCATCAGCGGCTCCGCCGCGGGCGTCGGCGAACCATCCGGCGACCGCCACGTCGTACGCGGCCGTGTGCTGGAACGCTTCTCCCGCGAGCCGCTTGCGCGCGGTCAGGTCGAAGCCGCCCGCCTTGACGGCCGCGAGGACGTCGGCGTACCGCTTCGGGTCGGTCACGACGGCGACCGACGGGTGGTTCTTGGCGGCGGCGCGGACCATCGAGGGGCCGCCGATGTCGATCTGCTCGACGCACTCGTCGGGGCTCGCGCCCGAGGCGACGGTCTCCTTGAAGGGGTAGAGGTTCACGACGACGAGCTGGAAGGGCTCGACGCCCAGCTCGGCGAGCTGGCGGCGGTGGTCCTCCAGGCGCAGGTCGGCGAGGATGCCCGCGTGGACCTTGGGGTGCAGGGTCTTGACCCGGCCGTCCAGGCACTCGGGGAAACCGGTCAGCTCCTCGACCTTGGTGACGGGCACCCCGGCGGCGGCGATCCGCGCGGCCGTCGAGCCGGTGGAGACGAGCTCGACGCCCGCCTCGTGCAGCCCGCGCGCGAGCTCTTCCAGGCCGGTCTTGTCGTAGACGCTGACGAGCGCGCGCTTGATGGGGCGCTGCGCGGCGGTCGCGTTCGCAGCTTCGGCGTTCGCAGCTTCGGCGTTCGTAGCTTCGGCGGTCACGGGATAAGAACCTTTCGTCCCTCAATGCGGTAGCCGTGCCGGGCCAGACGCCCCACGACATCGACGAGCAGCGTGCGCTCGACTTCCTTGATGCGCTCGTGCAGAGCGCTCTCGTCGTCCTCGTCCCGGACCTCGACCACGCCCTGGGCGATGATCGGGCCGGTGTCGACGCCGTCGTCGACGAAGTGGACGGTGCAGCCGGTGACCTTCACGCCGTACGCGAGCGCGTCGCGCGCACCGTGGGCCCCCGGAAAACTGGGCAGCAACGCGGGGTGCGTGTTCACGAACCGCCCGCCGAAGCGCGCGAGGAACTCCTTCCCCACGATCTTCATGAACCCGGCGGAGACCACCAGATCCGGCTCGTACGCGGCGCTCGCCGCGGCGAGCGCCGCGTCCCAATCGTCGCGGGTCGCGTGGTCCTTCACCCGGCAGACGAAGGTCGGGACGCCGGCACGCCCGGCGCGGTCGAGCCCCGCGATGCCGTCGCGGTCGGCGCCGACCGCGACGATCTCGGCCCCGTAGTGCTCGGCCCCCTCGGCGTGGATGGTGTCGATCAGGGCCTGAAGGTTCGTGCCCGACCCGGACACCAGCACGACGAGGCGCTTGGGGCGCGCGACCACAGCGCTCTTGGCCACAGCGGGGCCCTTTCTCGGGAGGTGCGTCTTTGTACGGTCGTACGAAGGCTTCGGGCCCCTCGATACGGGGAACCCTACGAAGCGGCCGACCGCCAGCAACGATACCGGCACACGGAACCGCCCCTCACGGGACGGGGGCGCGGGCGGAGGGTAGCGTCTGTCAGGAAGGCGCCCTGAATACCGACGAACGCCGCGTTGCCGAGCCGCACATGGCTCCTCCACGGCCCTACCAAGGGGAAGACGCACACCTGATGCCGGACCGTAGCCGCCCTTCGTCTCCGCCGCAGGACCCGGAATCCCAGGGACCCGAGTCCCGGAGCCCGGGTGCCCAGGGAACGGGCAAGGACGACGACAACCCCTTCGCGCCGCCGCCGGAGGGGACACCGGACCGGCCGTGGCAGCCGCGCCGCCCCTCCGGCGACTCCGCCCCGGACGACCAGGACTCGGGCGGCGGCCACGGGTCCCCCTGGGGCAGCCAGTGGAGCGACCGCCAGCCCGGCCGCTCCCAGGGCGGCTTCGGCGAGCGCCCCGGCCAGAACCAGCAGAACGGCCCCGGCCAGGACGGCCCCTCGGGGTCCGGCGGTGGCGGTGGCGGTGGCGGTGGCGGCATGCGCTGGGACCCGACGGACCCCGCCCAGCGCCGCGCGCGCTACGCCCTGCTCTCCGGCATGTGGGGCTTCTTCTTCGCCCTGTTCGGCTGGCGGTACGTGGCGCTGCTGCTCGGCGCGCTCGCCGTGATGTGGGCGGTCCAGGCGCTGCGCGCGAAGCCGCGCACGCCAGACCCGACGGCTCCGGCGCCCGCCGCGACCGCCGTGACCGCTCCGGGCGCCCGCCCGCAGGCCGACCCGGCGACGACGCCGTCCACGAGGCCGCAGACGACCGCCGCCATCAGCGGCCTGGTGACGGGTGGTCTGGCGCTGGTCATGGTGGCGGCCACGTTCACGGCACAGCTGGTGTACAGCGACTACTACACCTGCGTGGACGACGCGCTCACCAGCACGTCGAAGCAGTCCTGCGAGGACCTCCTGCCGAAGCAGCTGCGTCCGCTGCTGGGCGAGCAGGACGACTAAGGCGGCTGGGGCGACTAGGACGGCTGGGGCAACTAGGACGACAGGGCGGCTAGGACGACGTTGGGGGGCGTCGCCGCCAGAGGCGCTCGCCCTCTTCCTTCAACGCTTGCCAGCGAGCCTCACGGTCGTCGTCGTGCCAGGTGGGGGGCTCCGGCGGCTTGGGCGGTTTGGGCGGCTTGGGTGGCTCAGGCGTATGCGGGGTGCTCGCCGGTTGCGGCGGCTCCAGCGGCTCCGGGGACGTACCGTCCAGGCTCGTGGGTGCGGACGTGGGCGTGGCCGTGCCGGCGGCCCCTGCGCCCCCAGCAGTGCCCGTTCCTGTACCCGTTCCTGTACCCGTACCCGTTTCCGTTCCCGCCCCCGCCCGTCCGGGCCACGGAAGCCGCAGCGAGGACATCATCGGTCGCGGCAGCCGCAACGCAGGCATCATCGGTCGCGGCAGCCGCAACGCTGACGTCGTCGGCCGCGGCAGCCACGCCCGCCGCCGGACCTTGTCGGACGGCTGCGGCCGCCTGAGCCGCCACACGCGCAGGATCAGCGCCCCCGGCACCCCGACCAGCACCGACCACCCGAGCGCCGCCGCCCCCGCCTGCCACCACACCGGCCCGAACTCGGCGAGCGCCGCCACCCCCATCGGCCCGCCCGCGAGCGCCGCGAGGCCCGCCGTCGCCACCCCGCACAGCACCGCCGCGAGCACGGCGCCCGCGGCCGTACGCCCCGGCGACCACGCCTCGCCCTGTTCCCCGTGCTGTTCCCCGTCCCGTTGCCCGAAGGCGGGCACCGCCGCCCCGGCCGTGCACCACGCGATCGCCAGTCCAGCCCCCACGGGCACCACCGCGGCCGACCAGCTCAGCGGCGTCCCGGGCCCCGCCGGAGGCAGGGCCGCGAGCAGCGGAAAGGGCGGCAGCAGCGGGGCCGAGCCCGCGGCGAGGGGGCCCGTGACGGTTCCCGTGCCGAGGGAGAAGCCGGGGCCGAGGCCGTAGGCGGCACCCCACACCGCGGCGTTGGGCACCAGTGCGAGAGCCAGCAGCAGCACCGCGAGCCGCCCCGACCACACGTCGGTGACCTGCATGAACGACGCCTGCACCGATCCGGCCCGCAGCACGAGCGACACCGCGACGAGCAGCGCCCCGCCACCGACGAGCACCAGCGCGCCCGCCAGCCCGGCCCGGGTGACGGCCACCGTGCGACGACGTACGAGGAAGCCGCGTACGAGAGCGGCGCGGAGCGCGGCACGCGTCTCGTCGGGCAGCGCGGCCAGCGGGCGGCGCACGGCCACTGGCAGGGGACCGCGCGGACGGCCGCACGCCGTCCACACCCCGAGTCCGGCCGCGCCCACCGCCAGCACGGGCACGTGCACGGCCGTGCTGAGCCAGTGGGGCCTCAGCTCACCGCCCGCCGCGTACAGCGTCGCCGCCGCGCCGACCAGCAGATAGCCGCCCACCACGCCGTACCACGCCGTCCGCGCCGGGTGCCCGCGCCCCTCGGGCGAGGCCGCGTCCCGTGCCGCCCGGTGCAGCAGCCAGCCGGGCAGGACGACGAGGAACAGCGGCGTCACACCGATGGGCGCGGGCGATCCCGAGAGGGTGTCCGTCCGGACGAGTTCTGTGCCGTGCGCCAGCAGCCAGAGTGCCGCCGCGACGTGCAGGGCGCCGTCGGGCCCGCTGTCCGGGTACGGGGAAGTGGTCCACAGCACCATCACCAGTACGGCGAACGCGCCGAGTCCCAGTCCCGCGGCGACGGCCCCGCCCAGCACGCAGGTGGCCAGTCCTGGCGAACGATCGCGCGCCCGCGTGCGCTGCGGCTCGGCGGGCGGCGGCGAGGCGTGGTGATCGGTCGTCTGGGTCACGCGGTCATGGTCCCAACGACACGCGCTTTCTTCCCGTAGCAGGCGAATATCGGATGTGTCGCTCAATATACGTTTATGTACTTTTTCGTACGGCGGATCGGCTGCGCCCGGCCTCCCGCCGCACGTCGGCCCACGGTGCGGAGAGTCCGACATGCCCCAGAGCCCTGCCACGCCTCTGCCGTCCCCCAAGGAACGCCGCAGGCTGCGCGAGGCGAAGTCGCTGAGCCAGGCCGAGGTCGCCGCGAGGATCGGCGTCACGCGCGCGACGGTCCGCTCCTGGGAGACGGGCCGCACCACGCCGCGCGGCCGCAAACGTGAGGCGTACGCGAGGCTCCTGAACGCGGAGGCGCCCGCGCCGACGACCAGACGCGCAACGAAACCGCGCACTCCGGAGCCGACGACGCCCCCCGCGCTGCCCGAACCACACCCACACGCACAACCACAACCACAGCCACGCCCACACCCACACCCACACCCACAGTCCGTCCGGGTGGCGACGGTCGAGCCCCCTGAGCCGCCGCAGGAGCGGGACCTCACCCCCGCCCAGGCCTTCGACGCCCTCTGCGCCTACTGCGCCCCCGGCCTCGTACGCCAGACGTATCTGCTCACCGGGCGGCGGGTCCTCGCCCAGGAGTCGGTGGAGCGGGCCTTCCAACTGGCTTGGCAGCGCTGGCCCGAGGTGGCGGTCGACCGCGACCCGGCGGGGTGGGTGCGCGCGGCGGCGTACGAGTACGCGATGTCACCCTGGCACCGCTTCCGCCCCGGCCAACGCCACCCGGACGCCCTGCCCGCGTCCCCGGCGGACCTCACCTTCGTCGACGTGCTCCTGAGCCTGCCGCCCGCACAGCGCCGCGCCCTGATGCTCTACGACGGCCTCGGTCTGGATCTGCCGGAGACCGCGGCCGAGACGGAGGCGAGCACGCCCGCCACCGCGAACCGCCTGCTGCACGCGCGCGAGGCCGTCGCCGAACAGATGCCCGAACTGGCGGACCTCGACGTACTGCACCGGCGCCTCAGGGAGGTCGGCGGGGCCGAGACGCTGCGGCTGCCCAAGTCGGAGCGGATCCGTACCGGCAGCGAGTACCGCGCCCGGTTCTGGACGCGCGCGGCGATCGCGTTCACGGCCCTGATCGTCGGTGCGACGGCACTCACCCTGAAGACCGCGCCCACCCGGTACGAACCCCCGCAGGCCCCCGGCACCGCCATCAGCGGAGTCCCCCCACGCATGGGCCCCGGCCCTCTCTCCTACGAGGACACCACCCTCCGCGAAAAACTCCGAGCAGAACTGACAACCGGCCACCCCCGCCTGACACCCCACCTGCCATAGCCCAAGACGCCCCACCGGCCCGGGTCTTCAGGCGCGCGGGACGGTGACATCTACGGCTCCACCACGGGGCCCGACAAGCCCCCACCGGCCCGGGCCTTCAGGCGCGCGGGACAGTGACATCTGCGGCCCCACCGCGGGGCCCGACAAGCCCCCACCGGCCCCGGTCTTCAGGCGCGCGGGACAGTGACATCTGCGGCCCCACCACGGGGCCCGACAAGCCCCCACCGGCCCGGGTCTTCAGGCGCGCGGGACGGTGACATCTGCGGCTCCACCGCGGGGCACGACAAGCCCCCACCGGCCCGGGTCTTCAGGGGCGCGGGGAACTGCGCGACAAGCCCCCACCGGCCCGCAGGCCGAAGGCACAAAAGTGGGCCCGCACCAATCAGGTGCGGGCCCACTTTTAAACACTGCTCAACCGACGGAGTCAGCCCGCCAGGATCTCGCGCGCCAGCTTAGCCGTCTCGGTCGGCGTCTTGCCGACCTTGACGCCGGCGGCCTCGAGGGCCTCCTTCTTCGCGGCGGCGGTGCCGGAGGAGCCGGAGACGATGGCGCCCGCGTGGCCCATCGTCTTGCCCTCGGGCGCCGTGAAGCCCGCGACGTAGCCGACGACCGGCTTCGTCACGTTCGCCTTGATGAAGTCCGCCGCGCGCTCCTCCGCGTCGCCGCCGATCTCACCGATCATGACGATCAGGTCGGTGTCGGGGTCGGCCTCGAACGCCTCGAGGGCGTCGATGTGCGTCGTGCCGATGACCGGGTCGCCACCGATGCCGACGGCCGACGAGAAGCCGATGTCACGGAGCTCGTACATCATCTGGTACGTCAGCGTGCCGGACTTCGAGACCAGGCCGATGCGGCCCGGCTTCGTGATGTCGCCCGGGATGATGCCGGCGTTCGACTGGCCCGGGGTGATGAGACCGGGGCAGTTCGGGCCGATGATGCGGGTCTTGTTGCCCTTCGACTTCGCGTACGCCCAGAAGGCGGCGGAGTCGTGGACGGCGATGCCCTCGGTGATGACGACGGCGAGGGGGATCTCCGCGTCGATCGCCTCGACGACGGCGGCCTTGGAGAAGGCCGGCGGCACGAAGAGGACGGAGACGTTGGCGCCCGTCTTCTCCATGGCCTCCTTGACGGAGCCGAAGACCGGGACCTCGGTGCCGTCGAAGTCGACGGACGTGCCGGCCTTGCGCGGGTTCACGCCGCCGACGATGTTCGTGCCGTCACCCAGCATGAGCTTGGTGTGCTTCATGCCCGTGGCACCGGTCATGCCCTGGACGATGACCTTGCTGTCCTTGTTGAGGAAGATAGCCATGGCTGTTCTGTCCCTCGTCCCTTACTTCGCGGCCGCGAGCTCGGCGGCCTTGTCGGCCGCGCCGTCCATGGTGTCCACACGCTGCACGAGCGGGTGGTTGGCGTCGCTCAGGATCTTGCGACCCAGCTCCGCGTTGTTGCCGTCGAGACGCACGACCAGCGGCTTCTCGACCTTCTCGCCCTTGGAGGCGAGCAGCTCCAGGGCCTGGACGATGCCGTTGGCGACCTCGTCGCACGCGGTGATGCCACCGAAGACGTTGACGAAGACGGACTTGACGTCCGAGTCGCCGAGGATGATCTCCAGGCCGTTCGCCATGACCTCGGCGGAGGCGCCGCCACCGATGTCGAGGAAGTTGGCGGGCTTCACGCCACCGTGCGCCTCACCGGCGTACGCGACGACGTCGAGGGTGCTCATGACGAGACCCGCGCCGTTGCCGATGATGCCGACCTCGCCGTCGAGCTTGACGTAGTTGAGGCCCTTGGCCTTGGCAGCAGCCTCGAGCGGGTTGGCTGCGTCCTTGTCCTCGAGCGCCTCGTGGTCGGCCTGGCGGAAGTCGGCGTTCTCGTCGAGCGAGACCTTGCCGTCCAGGGCCAGGATGCGGCCGTCCTTGGTCTTCACCAGCGGGTTGACCTCGACGAGGAGCGCGTCCTCGGCGACGAAGGTCTCCCACAGGGTCACCATGGCCTCGGCGACACCCTCGGCCACGTCGGCCGGGAACTTCGCCTGGGCCACGATCTCGCGGGCCTTCTCGATGGTGACGCCATCGTTGGAGTCGACCGGGACCTTCGCGAGGGCCTCGGGGGTCTTCTCCGCGACCTCCTCGATGTCCATGCCGCCCTGCACCGACGCCATGGCGAGGAAGGTGCGGTTGGTGCGGTCGAGGAGGTACGAGACGTAGTACTCAGCCTCGATCTCCGGGGACAGCTCGGCGATCATCACCTTGTGGACCGTGTGGCCCTTGATGTCCATCCCGAGGATGTCCGTCGCGCGGGCGACGGCCTCGTCCGGGGTCGCCGCCAGCTTCACGCCGCCGGCCTTGCCGCGGCCACCGACCTTCACCTGCGCCTTGACGACCGACTTGCCGCCAAGCCGCTCGGTGGCCTCGCGCGCCGCCTCAGGCGTGTCGATGACTTCACCGGCCAGCACCGGTACACCGTGCTTGGCGAAGAGGTCCCTCGCCTGGTACTCGAACAGGTCCACGCGCGTCCGTCCCTTATCCGTGATCTCGCTGCGATCTCGCTGCTTTGGTGTCAGCTGTCTGCATGGGCGTGCCGCGGAGGGCAACGTGACTGCGCTGTCACAAGGGAGGCGTAGGACGGAGTCCAGTACGCGGCATGTCCGTCTCGCAGGTTATCGCCGTGTGCCGCGCCTCCCTAAATCACAGATCACATTTGGGCGGTGATGACGGTCACAGATCACGTGGTCACCGCGGCAAAACCCGCAGTTGCGGAGGTCGCCGGGCGGCCCCTGTGACGTCGGGGGCCGCCTGTTTGCTCTGGTTGCTCCCGCGATCAGCCCGCCGTGTCCGGTATGGGAAGGGGACGCTTCTCGATCGCCGCGGCCATCACCTCCGGGAAGAGGTCCGGAGTGCAGGCGAAGGCCGGCGCGTCCAGTGCGGCGAGCGCCGCCGCGTGCTCGCGGTCGTACGCGGGCGCCCCTTCGTCGGAGAGCGCGAGCAGCGTCACGAACCGCACTCCGGACGCCTTCATCGCCGCGACCCGCTTCAGCATCTCGTTGCGGATGCCCCCTTCGTAGAGGTCGCTGATGAGAACGACGACCGTGTCGGCGGGCCGGGTGATCTGCGACTGGCAGTAGGCGAGCGCCCGGTTGATGTCCGTGCCGCCGCCCAGCTGCGTGCCGAACAGGACATCGACCGGATCGTCCAGCTGGTCGGTCAGGTCGACGACGTTCGTGTCGAAGACGACGAGCCGTGTGTTCAGCGAACGCATCGACCCGAGCACGGCCCCGAACACCGAGGCGTAGACGACGGAGGCGGCCATCGACCCCGACTGGTCGATGCAGAGGATGACGTCCTTCTTCACGGACCGGGAGGCCCGCCCGTACCCGATGAGGCGGTCGGGGACGATCGTCCGGTACTCCGGCAGGTAGTTCTTGAGGTTGACCGCGATCGTGCGGTTCCAGTCGATGTCGTGGTGGCGGGGCCTGCTGACGCGGGCGCTGCGGTCGAGGGCTCCGGTGAGCGTGGCACGGGTCCGGGTCGCGAGCCGTTTCTCCAGGTCCTCGACGACCTTGCGCACGACGGCCCGCGCGGTCTCCTTGGTCGTCTCCGGCATGGCCTTGTTGAGGGAAAGCAGCGTGCCCACCAGGTGTACGTCCGCGTCGACGGCCTCCAGCATCTCCGGCTCCAGGAGGAGCGTGGAGAGCCCCAGCCGGTCGATGGCGTCGCGCTGCATGACCTGGACGACGGACGACGGGAAGTACGTCCGGATGTCCCCGAGCCAGCGCGCCACGGACGGCGCGGACGCCCCGAGCCCCGCCGCACGCTCCCGCCCCCGACCATCCGTCTCACCCCCTCCTCCGTACAGCGCGGCCAGCGCCCTATCCACCGCCACATCCCGCCCACTGAGCGCACCCCCCGTCCCCTCGGCACTCCCCCCACCCAACACAAGCCGCCACCGCCGCAACCTCTCGTCCCCGACCCCGACCCCGACCCCGACCGCCTCCACCACAGGCACCGCAGGCACCACACCCCCAGCACCCCCAGCTCCAGAGACCCCAACTCCAGCCCCGTCCGACCCCACCTCACCCCCAGGCACCACACCCCCGACACCCCCGGCTCCAGAGACCCCAACTCCAGTCCCATCCGACCCCGCCTCAGCCACCCCAGCCATCCCAGCCCCCGCCCCTGCAACCCCAGTCATCCCGCTCGCCCTCCTCGTCCCCGTCCCCCCAGCCGCTCCAAGCGCCCCGGTTTCTCCCACCGCCACGGTCTTCCGGGCCCCCCTCGTCTCCCCGGCCGCTCTGGTTGCCCCCATCGCTCCAGCCACTCCCGTCTCCCCAGCCGCCCCAGTCACCCCGCCACCCCCACGCAGTCGTCGCTGCTCGTCACCGTCCCCGTCACCGTCCCCGTCCCCGTCCCCGTCGGCAGGCCCAGCAGCAGGCGCACGATCGGGACGACGGCGTCCGCGCGCGCCGCGTCTATGTCCTCGGCGAAGCCGGGCAGTCCGCCCCCGGACCCACGCCCGCTCACCTCGCCCCGGGCCCCCGCCCCCGTCGGCCCCCGACGAACCAGCTCGCCCAACGTCCGCCGCACCCCCGGTTCGTACGCCGAGAAGGTGCGCCGCAGCAGGGGCAGTACGTCGGTGAAGGCGCTGTCCGACACCCCGCTCAGCCAGTCGTCGACCAGGCCGAGGAGCCTCTCGTCGTGCACCAGCAGCATTCCGCCCCCGGACCCGCCCCCGACGAACCCCTCGATCCAGGCGGCCGCCTCGGCCGGCGCGCACCCCCGGGACAGCGCGAGCCCCATGAGCCGGGCCACTTCCTCGTCCCCCAGCTCCCCACCGTCCAGAAGCAGCCGCACGCCCCTGCCTCGGACGACTCCGGCGACGGCCTCCCGCTGGACGAGTGTCCGCAGGACGGCGTGCCACCGGGGACGAACACTCCGCACCACGGTCGCGGCGGGCGCGGCCGCGGGCGTCACCTCGGCGCGGCCCGAACAGAACTCTTCGAGTAGCCCGACCGCCTGGTGCACCGAGTCGACGTGCCCCCGCATCTCCAGAGCCGCGTCCGCGTCGAGCCCCGCGCACGCGGGCGGCAGCCCGACGAAGATCCGCTCGGCGAGCCCGAGGGCCACCTCGCCGAGAGCCTCCGTACCGGTCCCGCGGACGTCTCCGTAGCGAAGGGACCGCACCAGCGCGGGCAGCGCCTGCGCGAGGTGCCCGACATCCGCGTCCAGCGCCGCCCGGTCCGCCAGCACCCGCATCACCACGGGCAACGCGTCCGGCAGCTCCGCCAGCAGACACCGCTCGGCGAGCGCGGTCACGTCGGCGAGGGCCCTCGCGTCGACGGCGTCCGACGAGGCCCGGCCCGTGGCCGCGCCCAGCACCGTGGTCCCCCACACCCCCGCCTCCGCGACCCGCACGGAGAGCTCCGGCTCCCACCGCAGCCGCCAGGTCTCCCGGAACGTCCCCGTGCTCCCCCGGGACACCACCGGCTCCCCCCAGCCGACGCCGAGCAGCCGCAGCCGGTGCAGCAGCCTGCTGCGCGCGGCATCCGTCTCCTTGCGGAGGTCGAGCTCCAACTCCCGCTCCACGGCCTCCGGTTTGAGTCGCAGCCTGCGCTGCAGCCGGGTGAGGTCCCGCTGCAGCGGGACCGCGGGCGCCGACTCGGGCACTTCGCCCAGCACGTCACCGACGACGAGCTTGTCGCGCACGAGCGCGAGCGGCACGTCGGAGCCCTCGCACATCACCGCCCGCACGGCGTCGGTCGTCTCGGTGAGCCCCGCCAGCGGCCGCCCCCGCATCGCGGCCAGCGTGTCGGCGAGCCGCACCGCCTCGATGACGTGTGCGGACGAGACGAGCATGTCCTCGTCGCGCAGCAGCCCCGCGACCTTCGTCATCCAGCGCTCGACGGGCCGGTCGGGTGCGCTGAACAGATGCCCGTACCACCCGGGGGAGGTGATTCCCGCGCCGTACCCGCTGGCACGGGAGAGCCGGCGGTGGGTCCACGGCACCCACGTCATCTCGGCCTTCACCTTGGGCAGCCCCTTGAGCAGGGCCCGGTCGGCGGCCACGGTGACCTTCCGCCGGAGTGCGGGAACGTGCCAGGCCCCGCACACCACGGCGACCCGCTCGGCACCGGCCTCCTTCTGTGCGGCGCGCACTTGGAGCCGCATGTACGCCTCGCGCACCACGTCCCGGCTGTGTCCACCGTCCCCGTACGCCTCGCGCAGCGCCCCCATCGCGTCGCTCAGCGCCTCGAACGGCGCGAACGCCTCGCCGCCCGCCGCCCGGTGCTCGACGACGTCCTCCCACCAGCGCTCCGGATCGTCGTACCCCGCGGTCTCGGCAAGAACGCCGAGGGGATCGACCCGCACGTCGCTCTCGCTCCCGTCCTCGACGCGCTCACCCTCAGCGCGTTCGTCCCCGTCCCCCTCGCCTCCCTCGTCCCCGGCGCGCAGGGCGAGCGAGTGCGCCGCGGGCAGGTCGAAGAAGCGCACCGTCGCCCCGCGCCCCAGGGCCCACTGGATGGCGACCCACTCCGGAGAGAACTCCGCGAGCGGCCAGAACGCCGAGCGGCCCGGCTCGTCCACCACGTGCGCGAGCAGCGCCACGGGCGGCCGCATGCCCTCGTCGGCGGCCAGCCGCACCACCGCGTCGGCCTCCGGAGGGCCCTCGACGAGCACGACATCGGGCTGCCCAGCGTCGAGCGCGGCCCGCACCGCGCGCGCGGAGCCCGGCCCGTGGTGCCGCACCCCGAGCAGCAGCGGCTCCCCCACCCCCGTCATGCGCTCACCTCGCGGCACGCGCGGTAGAAGTCCTTCCAGCCGTCACGCTCCCGCACGACCGCCTCCAGGTACTCCTGCCAGATGACACGGTCCGCCGCCGGGTCGCGCACGACGGCGCCGAGGATGCCGGCCGCGACGTCACCGGGGCACAGGACACCGTCCCCGAAGTGCGTGGCCAGCGCGAGCCCGTTGGTGACGACGGAGATCGCCTCCGCCGTGGACAGCGTGCCGCTTGGCGACTTCAGTCTCGTACGCCCGTCGGCCGTCACGCCGTCGCGCAGTTCACGGAACACGGTGACGACGCGGCGTATCTCGTCGATGCCCTCGGGCCCCGCGGGCAGGTCGAGGGAGCGGCCGATCTGGTCGACGCGGCGCGAGACGATGTCGACCTCGGCGTCGGCGCTCTCCGGCAGCGGCAGGACGACGGTGTTGAAGCGGCGGCGCAGGGCGCTCGACAGGTCGTTGATGCCGCGGTCGCGGTCGTTGGCCGTGGCGATGAGGTTGAAGCCGCGTACGGCCTGCACCTCCTGCCCCAACTCGGGGATGGGCAGTGTCTTCTCCGACAGGATCGTGATCAGCGTGTCCTGGACGTCGGCCGGGATGCGGGTCAGCTCCTCGACGCGCGCCGTCATGCCCTCCGCCATCGCCCGCATGACGGGGCTGGGCACGAGCGCGTCGCGGCTGGGGCCGTGCGCGAGCAGCCTCGCGTAGTTCCAGCCGTACCGGATGGCTTCCTCCGGCGTGCCCGCCGTGCCCTGGACGAGCAGCGTCGAGTCACCGCTGACCGCGGCCGCGAGGTGCTCGGACACCCACGTCTTCGCGGTGCCGGGCACTCCGAGCAGCAGCAGGGCGCGATCGGTGGCGAGCGTGGTGACGGCGACCTCGACGATGCGGCGGGGCCCCACGTACTTCGGCGTGATCACCGTGCCGTCGGGCAGTGAGCCGCCGAGGAGATAGGTGGCGACGGCCCACGGCGAGAGCTTCCACCGCTGCGGCCTCGGCCGGTCGTCCTGGGCGGCGAGCGCGGCCAGTTCGGCGGCGAAGGCGTGCTCGGCGTGCGGCCGCAGGGCGCCCGACGGATTCGCGGTCGCGGACGTCGTCGAGTCGACGGAAACGGTCATGGAGCGATCCCCCTCCAGCTCGTCCGGACCGCATCTGGCCCGGATGTGTCTCCACGGTGCACCACGCCACTGACAATCACCCTCCGCACGCCTCTGACCTGCGCACATATCCTTGGCCGGGTCGATTGTCAGTGGCTGCGCCTACCTTCGAGACATGACTCAGCAGGGGGTGCGCTGGAAGGCGGATCAGGTGCTGGCACTGGCTCCTGACGCGCCGTCACGCAAGGCGGGAAGCAAACTCGGCGTCGCCGGCCCATGGTCGGAGGCGGGCAGTTCTGACGATGGGGCGGTGTGGGGGCTGTGCAAGGGCAGTGGCAGCAAGCCGTATCGGACGGTCGTCGACATCGCGGGCTCGGCGGGCCCGGCGTACAAGTGCAGTTGTCCGAGCCGCAAGTTCCCGTGCAAGCACGCGCTGGGGCTGCTGCTGGTCTGGGCGGGCGCGGACGGCACCGTGCCGGAAGGCGGCGAACCACCGCCCTGGGCCGAGGAATGGCTCGCGTCGCGCCGCAAACGGACGGAGACCGAGCAGAGTCCGCCCGGTACGCCGAGAGCCGCCGCCGACCCGGAGGCGGCGCGTAGGAGAGCGGAGAGGCGGGCCGAGCGCATCACCGCGGGTGCGACGGAGCTGGAGCAGCGCCTGTCCGATCTGCTCCGAGGCGGCACCGCCGCGGCCGAGCAGGCGGGGTACGGCTTGTGGGAGGAGACAGCGGCCCGCATGGTCGACGCCCAGGCACCGGGACTGGCCGCCCGGGCACGGGAATTGGGGGCGATCCCCTCGTCCGGCCCCGGCTGGCCGGCGCGTCTCCTGGAGGAGTGCGCGCTGCTCCATCTCCTGACCCAGGGGTGGCTCCACCGCGACCGGCTGCCGCCCGACCTGGCGGCCACGGTCCGCTCCCGCGTCGGCCTGCCCACCCAGCCGGAGGGCCCACCGACACGGGACCGCTGGCTGGTCCTCGCCCAGTACGACACCGCGGACAGCAGGCTCACCACACGCCGCATATGGCTGTACGGCACGGAATCCGACCGCACCGCACTCCTCCTCTCCTACGGCGCGGCGGGCCGCGCACCCGAACTCGCTCTCCCCGTGGGCCTCGTACTCGACGCCGAGGTGATCGCCTACCCGGGCGCGGCCCAACTCCGTGTGGACCTGGGCGAACAGTTCACCGCCCCGGCCCCCGCCACACACCGCCCCCCGGGCATACGCACAGAAGAGGCCGTCGTCCGCTACGGAGAGGCGCTTCGCGACGACCCCTGGCTGGAGTCCTGGCCGGTCACGCTCTCCGAAGTGATATCGGCCGAACACGAAGGCACCTGGCAACTGACCGACTCCGACGGCACCACGGCACTCCCCCTCTCCCCACCCGCCACATCCAGGCCGGGTCTGTGGCGCCTGATCGCCCTCTCCGGAGGCATGCCGTTGACGGTCTTCGGTGAATGCGGCCACCAGGGCTTCACACCGCTGACGGCGTGGCCGAAGGACTCACAGGAGCCGGTGTCGCTGTGCTGACGACCGCGGACCAGGAGACACACATGCCCACACCGCACACCGCCACCGCGCCCTCATGGGACGACCTGGTCACGGCCTCCCTGCTGGGCACCGAGCGTCGCCCGCTGCCGCCCGCGCTCCACTCCCCCGGCAAGGAGGCACCACTCGCCCTCCTGGACGCGGCGGCGACGCAGGCGACGCGCCGTAGAGCGGGCCTGCGCCCGGCAGTCGCCGCCGCACCACCGGAGCCCGCGGCCGACGACCCCAGGCCCCAGGTGCCGCCCGCGGCAAGACGCAGGCTCGCGACGCTGCTCGCCGGCCAGCCAGGAACCGGCAGCGGCGGCCGCCGTGGCGCCGCACCCGACCTGATGGAGCTCCTGCCCCAGTGGCTGGCCCTGGCCAACGCGCGGGGCTACGGCGCACCGCCCGAACTCCTGCCCGCACTCCTGAACGCGGCACGCGGCCGCACGGACCTGCGCCCCCACGCCCTCACCTTCGCAGGCCCGAGAGCACTCTGGCTGGCCCGTCTGAACCCCGACTGGAAGTTCGCACTCCGCGCCACCCCTGGAGGCGGCGTGGCACTCCCGCCCGCCGACGACGCGGCGCGGACCGGACAGCTCTGGGAGGAGGGCCTCTTCGCCGAGCGCGTGGCCCTCCTCACCGCACTGCGCGCACAGCACGCCCGCACGGCCCTGGACCTGCTCACCTCCACGTGGCCGACGGAACGGGCGGAGGACCGCCTGATGTTCCTCGACTCGCTGCGCACCGGCCTGTCCCCCGAGGACGAGCCGTTCTTGGAACAGGCCCTGACCGACCGCAGTCGCAACGTCCGCTCCACAGCTGCGGAACTGCTGTCCGCACTCCCCGCATCAGCCCTGGCAGGCAGGATGTCGGCGCGCGCGGCCTCCTGCGTGGCCGTCGACCACACCTCGAGCACGCCGACCCTCACCGTCGAGGCCCCGCACGAGTGCGACGCGGGCATGGAACGGGACGGCGTCATCCCCAAACCCCCCACCGGCCGCGGCGAGCGCTCCTGGTGGCTGGGGCAGTTGGTGGAGTCGGCCCCACTCGCCACCTGGCCGCCCCGGCTCGGCAACCGCACCCCGGCTGAGATCGTGGCGCTCCCGGTGGCCGACGACTGGCGGGGCGAACTGCACGCCGCATGGTGCCGCGCGGCGGTACGCCAACGCGACACCGCCTGGTCCAGAGCCCTACTGGGCGCCCCCGCCGCACCCGACGCGGCAGGCCCCGGCGCCGTGTCCCTCGCGGAACGGGCCAAACTGCTCGCCGCCCTGCCCCCCGCCGAACGAGCGGACTGGGTAGCGGGTTTCATAGCGGCACACGGCCTGTCGGAGGCGTTCCAACTGCTCGGCGTCTGCGCGGTCCCCTGGGCCGGCCCCCTCGGCCGAGCCGTGGTGGACTCCCTGAACATCGCACGCGACGCGGGCAGTTACCCCTGGAGTTTCAGCGGAGTAATGGGCCTGGCGGAACGCTGCCTGGACCCCTCAGAGGCGATCCGCCTGGAGGCGCTCACCGCCATCCCCGACGAACCGGAAGACGCGTCCCCCGGAGCGGGCAGCTACTGGTCGGAAGCGTTCCAACGCCTCGTAACCACCCTGCGCCTAAGAGCAGCAATCCGCACAGAACTCCCACCCCCATAACCCGCCCCTGAGAACACAGGCACCCCCACCGGCGGCCGGTCGCGCAACCGTCCCAAGGCGACACGGGGACCGGTCACAGACACCCCCACCGGGCCGCAGCCGCGCAACCGTCCCGAGGCGACGCGGGGACCAGGCACAGGCACCCCCACCGGCGGACGGTCGCGCAACCGTCCCGAGGGGACGCGGGGGTATGTGCGCACGGAGCACCGAGGAAACATCGGCGTCTTTGTCCTTGTGCCGTGGCGAAGGGATAGCGAGTACGTACATACCCCCGCGGCCCCGCCCCACAGACGAACAGACGCACAGCAGGCGGCAGTCAACGGCTCAGCTCAGACGACCCGCGCTCAGACGACCCGCCGCTCAGACCACCTGCCGCACATTCCCCCGAACCCACTCCACGATCGACGCAGTAGTGGCCCCAGGCGTAAAGATCGCCGCGACACCCTTCTCCTTCAGCGGCGCGATGTCCGCCTCCGGAATGATCCCGCCCCCGAACACCTTGATGTCCTCCGCGTCCCGTTCCTTCAACAGCTCCAACACGCGAGCGAACAACGTGTTGTGCGCCCCCGACAGGATGGAGAGACCGATCGCGTCGGCGTCCTCCTGGATCGCGGTGTCCACGACCTGCTCGGGCGTCTGGTGCAGCCCGGTGTAGATGACCTCCATACCGGCGTCACGCAACGCCCGCGCGATCACCTTGGCCCCGCGATCGTGCCCGTCGAGCCCCGGCTTGGCGACCACCACGCGGATCGGCCCGGCTGCCACACCCATCACTGCCTCCATGTACCGAAATCCGTAGTACCGAAATCCGTACCACCAACAGACCCACAACTCCCGCACCGCACCGGCCGGGGAAGTGAACGAACGTTATCCCCAGCATCCCGCAAGCGGCAGTTTCACGGTGGAGAGCGAGGGGGAAATCACACGTGGGACACGTTCGCTGCGCGCCCGTCCGTAACCCAGGGGTTCACGCTCCGCATCCGGACCAGGCGCGAGGGGAGCCGCAACGAGACGCCGGGCCACCGCGCCGGCAACCGCACGGCGTGGTGATACCGCGCATCGGCGATGCAACGGGGGCAAGGAGCCACTACTGACGGTGGCCGACGTCGCCCTCGCACAGCCGACTCCTCGACCACGACTCCCCCTAGGGCACACGGGGGACAGAGGCGTCCTTCCGTGCGCCAACGGGAGGTCGACGATGCCGGTCACAGGAGCCCACGCGGGAGCCCGCCCCTTTCGCCCACTAGGCGCCCTGCTGCCAAAAATCCTCGGCCTCGCGTCACTCCCACCGCTCCCACCACTCCCGGCCCTCCCGGCCCTCCCGGCCCTCCCGGCCCTCCCGGCGAAGATGGCAGGCCTCTCCGCGGCCCTGCTGAAGTCGACCGCCCTGGAGCTAACGATCCTCGCGGGCCACCTGCTCCTCTACCCCTCGGGCATCACGCAGGAGCGCAGGCCGACCCCGGTCCAGCCGCCTCCCGGCGCCCCCCGCCTCCCCCCGGACGGCAGGCCCCCGGTTCTCCTCCTGCACGGCTTCATCGACAACCGCTCCGTCTTCGTACTGCTGCGCCGCGCGCTCGCCCAGCACGGCCGTCGCGTGGAGACCCTCAACCACTCGCCGCTGACCTGCGACATCCGCGTCGCCGCCGAGCTCCTCGGCCGCCACATCGAGGAGATCCGCGAGCGCACGGGGCACGCCCGGGTGGACATCGTCGGGCACAGCCTCGGCGGCCTGATCGCCCGCTACTACGTACAGCGGCTCGGCGGCGACGCGCACGTACGCACCCTGGTCACGCTCGGCACACCGCACGCCGGCACCCGCGTCATACCGCTCGCGGACGCGCACCCGATCGTCCGGCAGATGCGTCCGGGCTCCGATCTGATCGAGGAGCTGAAGGAACCCGCGCCGGACTGCGGCACGCAGTTCGTCAGTTTCTGGAGCGATATGGACCAGATCATGGACCCCCTGAAGACGGCCTGCGTCGACCACCCGGACCTGCTCGCGCAGAACGTCCGCGTGACCGGAATCGGCCACCTCGCACTGCCGGTGCACCCCGCGGTCGCGAACGGCATACGCCAGGCACTCGACCTGGCGAATCCGGGCGCCGATGCCAAGAGCGCACCGGGCGGACTCACGGTCGCCTGAAACAGCCCCACCCTTCCCACGGCCCCCGGCGCTACCCCACTTCTCTCGAACGAACCTCGAACGCAGAGCCAAGGCTGTGCCCGCAGTCCGCCGAAAGACGGCCGAATGCCCGTTTCCTGAAACCACGAAACCTGCCGAAGATTGTCGCGCCCGTATACCGCCGGGTACAGTCGCCGCACTGCTCTGCCCCTGCTGCCGAGGCGAAAGAGAAGTTGGTGAACGACCGTCACCCGTCGGGGAGCTCGACTCCCCCGTCCTCGGCACCCGGCGCCGACCAACCGCACTACGTGACGTACGACCAACAGAGCGCCCAGCACGGCGGCTACGGCTACGACACCTACTCCACCGGCAGCTTCGAGACCACCGGTTTCGACACCGGCAGCTACGACACCGGAGCCTTCAGCACCGGCACTTTCGACACCGGTACTTTCGACACCGGCAGTTTCGACACCGGTACCTTCGCGGCCGACCCCCTCTTCGGCGACATGCCGGGCAGCGCGCACGACACGGGCCAGTGGGCGACCACCACGGCCCCGCAGCAGACGCTCACCCAGGACCCGTACGCCGCGCAGTACTACGCCGCCACGTACGACGGCAGCGCCTACGAAACCGGCAGCTACGACACCTCCGTGTGGTCGACCGGCGGCTATCAGCAGCTCGCCGACATCCCGTCACAGCCGGGCCCCGACTCCACGGGCCAGTGGGAGAGCACCGCCTGGGACCAGGCACCGGAGCAAGCACCGGGGCAAGCGCCGGACCAGGCACCGCAGACCGACCAGTGGGACACGCAGACCTTCGACACAGGTGCGTACGACACGCTCGGCGCGCCCCAGCCCTACGAATCGGCGGAGCACCCCGAGGACGCGCAGTCGTACGGGATCGACGCCGACGCCCCGTACGGGATCGCGGACGCCGAGCCGGCCGCGGATTCCCGTAGCGCCGCTCCCCCCGTCCCCCCTGCCCCCCGCTCCTCGCGCGGAAAGGGCGGCGGGCCCTCCGACGGCGGCCGCTCCAGGACCCGCCGCCGCAGCCCTGCCAAGCGCTCCGCCCTGCTGACCGTCGCCGTGCCCTCGGCCTGTGTGATGGGAGTCGCCGGAGTGGCCGCCGCCTCCGTGGGCAGCTTCGGCGGGGACGACGAGAAAACGGCAACGGCGGCATCAGCTCCGGACGTCACGTCCGTGAAGCCCTCCACCGCCAACAACAAGCTGGACACCCAGCTGGCGAACCTCTCCGCGGACGCGGGCGACTTCGCGGACCGCGCGAGCCGTACGCAGGAGCGCATCGACCTCAAGGCCGAGAAGGTGGCCGCCCAGAAGAAGGCGGCCGCCGAGGCGGCGCGCAAGGAGCGGCTGCGTCCCAAGTTCTCGCTCCCGGTCAAGCAGCACGGCCTGAGCGCGTACTACGGCCAGGCGGGCGTCAACTGGATGTCCGCGCACTCCGGCATCGACTTCCCGGTGTCGTACGGCACGGAGGTCCTCGCCGCGACCGACGGCACCGTGTCGACGAAGTGGAACAGCGCCTACGGCAACATGGCGATCGTCACCGCCAAGGACGGCACGGAGACGTGGTACTGCCACCTCTCCACGCACAAGATCTCCAGCGGCCCCGTGAAGGCGGGCGAGACCATCGCCTTCTCCGGGAACTCCGGCAACTCCACAGGCCCGCACCTGCACTTCGAGGTGCGGCCCGGCGGCGGCTCGGCGATCGACCCGCTGCCGTGGCTGCGCAGCCACGACCTCGACCCGACGTAACTCCGGCCGCCGCCCCCGGCGTTACAGCTTCTCCACCGGCGCGTACCTCAGCAGCAGGCGCTTCGGCTTGGGCTCTCCGAAGTCGACGGTCGCCTCGGCGTTCGCACCGGTCCCCTTCACCCCGACCACGGTCCCGAGGCCGAACTGGTCGTGCGTGACCCGGTCGCCCACAGCGAGCGAGACCACCGGCTTCTCCGACGCGCGACGCGTGGCGAACCCCTGGGCGCCGCCGGAACGCGAGCGCGAGGACGACAGCGTCGAGGCGATCCCCGCGGCGGGTCCGGACGAGGCGGGCGCGCCGACCGATCCGGTCCGCTTCCAGTCCAGGTGGGCGTCCGGGATCTCTTCGAGGAAGCGCGACGGCGGGTTGTACGACGGCTGGCCCCAGGCGCTGCGCATCGAGGACCGTGTCAGGTAGAGCCGCTCGCGCGCGCGCGTGATGCCCACGTAGGCGAGGCGGCGCTCCTCCTCCAGCTCCTTGACCTGCCCGAGGGAGCGCATGTGCGGGAAGACGCCGTCCTCCATGCCGGTCAGGAACACCACGGGGAATTCGAGGCCCTTGGCGGTGTGCAGGGTCATGAGCGTGATGACTCCGGAGCCGTCGTCCTCCTCGTCGGGGATCTGGTCGGAGTCGGCGACTAGCGCGACGCGTTCCAGGAAGTCGGAGAGCGTCCCGGCCGGAGCGACACCCTCACCCGCTCCATCCTCGACCTGACCGGCACCCTCGGCCTGACCGGCACCCTCGGCCTGACCGGCACCCTCGGCCTGACCGGCTCCCTCGGCCTGACTGTCGCCCTCGGCCTGACTGTCGCCCTCGGCCTGGTTGTTGTCCTGCTCAAACTCCAGGGCCACGGCGGCGAGCTCCTGGAGGTTCTCGATGCGCGTCTCGTCTTGGGGGTCGGTCGAGGCCTGCAGCTCGGCGAGGTAGCCGGTCCGCTCGAGCACGGCCTCCAGGACGACGGCCGGGCCCGCGCCGGACTCGACGACGGTCCGCAGCTCCTCCATGAGCGTGTTGAAACGCTTGACGGCGTTGACCGAGCGGGCCGCCATTCCGTACGCCTCGTCGACGCGGCGCAGGGCCTGCGGGAAGGAGATCTTCTCGCGCTGCGAGAGCGCGTCGATCATCGCCTCGGCACGGTCGCCGATGCCCCTCTTGGGCACGTTGAGAATACGGCGCAGCGGGACGGCGTCCTCAGGGTTGGCGAGGACGCGGAGGTACGCGAGGACGTCGCGGACTTCCTTGCGCTCGTAGAAGCGGACGCCGCCGACGACCTTGTAGGGCAGGCCGACGCGGATGAAGATCTCTTCGAAGACACGGGACTGGGCGTTCGTCCGGTAGAAGATCGCCACGTCGCCGGCCTTCGCGTCGCCCGCGTCCGTGAGCCGGTCGATCTCGTCGGCGACGAACTGCGCCTCGTCGTGCTCGGTGTCGGCTACGTATCCGGTGATGCGGGCGCCCGCGCCCTGGTTGGTCCACAGGTTCTTGGGACGGCGGCTCTCGTTCCGCTCGATGACCGCGTTCGCGGCGGTGAGGATCGTCTGCGTGGAGCGGTAGTTCTGCTCCAGGAGGATCGTCGTCGCGTCGGTGTAGTCCTCCTCGAACTGGAGGATGTTACGGATGGTGGCGCCGCGGAAGGCGTAGATGGACTGGTCCGCGTCACCCACCACGCACAGCTCGGCCGGGTCGTCCTCGTCGCCTCCGGAGGGGCCGACGAGCTCGCGCACCAGGGCGTACTGGGCGTGGTTGGTGTCCTGGTACTCGTCGACCATGACGTGCCGGAAGCGGCGCCTGTAGTGCTCGGCGACGTCCGGGAAGGCACGCAGCAGGTGGACCGTCGTCATGATCAGGTCGTCGAAGTCCAGCGCGTTCGCCTCGCGGAGGCGTGACTGGTACATGGCGTAGGCCTGGGCGAGGGTCTTCTCGAAACCGTCGGCGGCCTGACCGGCGAAGTCCTCCTCGTCGATCAGCTCGTTCTTCAGGTTCGAGATCTTGGCGCTGAAGGACTTCGGCGGGAACTTCTTCGGGTCGAGATCCAGGTCGCGGCAGACCAGGGCCATGAGGCGCTTGGAGTCCGCGGCGTCGTAGATCGAGAAGGAGGACGTGAAGCCCAGCTTCTTGTACTCGCGGCGCAGGATGCGGACGCAGGCGCTGTGGAAGGTCGACACCCACATCGCGTTCGCCCGCGGACCCACGAGCTGCTCGACGCGCTCCTTCATCTCGCCCGCGGCCTTGTTCGTGAAGGTGATCGCGAGGATCTGGCCGGGGTGCACACCGCGCTCGGCGAGGAGGTACGCGATGCGGTGGGTCAGCACGCGGGTCTTGCCGGAGCCGGCGCCGGCCACGATGAGCAGGGGGGAGCCGGCGTGCACGACGGCCGCGCGCTGGTTCTCGTTCAGCCCGTCCAGGAGCGTCGCCGGGTCGATGACCGGGCGCGGGGCACCGTCGCGGTAGTGCGAGTCCCGGGTCATGGGCACGTCGAACTTCCCGCTGAACAGGTCGTCCGGAACGGGTTCCGGAGCGCTGTCCTCGGGCGGCGGCGGGGGCTCTTCGTCCACGGCCCGTGAAGGCTGCAGGTCCGCCAGGAAGCTGTCATCAAAGAGGCTGCTCATCGCTTCCCGAGTCTAGGCGGCCCCACTGACAAACCGCTGCGGGTTCCGATGGTCCCCGCACTCCCTCACGCCCCGCCCGCGTCCGATGACACCCCGCTACGCTCCGACGCGCCTGCGCCATGCCCGTGTCAAGGACCTCGTAAAGTCACGAAAATGTATCGGGCATATCGAACATCATCCTTCACACGGGCCACACGAGTTGGCTAGCGTGCCCGGCGGGCCACTCGTCCCCCACCGGCGAACCCCGCCGGGAACGGGCGGCCTCCGCCGAGTCCGACATGTTCGGAGCCGGGGACCCACCCGAACCTTGGGGTGAATCGGTCCCGTACGTAGTACGGGACTGTAGGGCAGCCTTCCGAACCACCCGCCCGAACCCGACAGCTAACCCGGTAGGCGGTCTACGGAAGGAGTCGCCTCCCTTGGCGTCGCACCGCAAGCCGCGGACCCGTACCGCCGGTCTACGCACGGCCCCTGCCATCGGCATCACGACGGCAGCCCTCACCTCCGTCGCTCTCCTGTCGCAGAGCGCGCAGGCAGCACCCTCCGCGCCCACGAAGCCCAGCCTCGAAGAGGTCCAGAAGAAGGTCGACGAGCTCTACCGGCAGGCCGGCGTGGCCACCCAGAAGTACAACTCGGCCAAGGAGCGCACGGACAAGCAGCGCAAGAAGGTCGACCACCTGCTCGACGACGTGGCCAAGCGCACCGACAAGCTGAACGACGCGCGCAAGGAGCTCGGCTCGTTCGCCGCCGCGCAGTACCGCACCGGCGCCGTCTCCGAGACGGCCACGATGATGCTCGCCGACGACCCGCAGGGCTACTTCGACCAGAGCCACCTCGCGGGCCGGCTGACCACGCGCCAGAAGAAGGCGGTCGACGACTACGAGGTGCAGCAGGCGTCGGCGACCAAGCAGCGCGCGAAGGCAGCGAAGAGCCTGGAGACGCTGAGCGACTCGCGGGACGACCTCAGGACGAGCAAGCAGACCGTCCAGAAGAAGCTGGGCGACGCGCGGGAGCTCCTTTCGAAGCTGACCGCCGAGGAGAAGGCGCGGCTCGCGGAGATCGAGCGGAAGAAGAAGCAGGAGGCCAAGCGCAAGGCCGAGAAGCTGGCCCGCGAGCAGGCCGCCGAGGCGGAGCGCAAGCGCAAGGCCGAGGAGGCGGCGCAGCGGGAGAAGGAGCAGGAGGAGGGGCAGGGCTCCGGCTCCGGCTCCGGCTCCGGCTCCGGCTCCGACACGGGCTCGGACGCGGGCTCAGGTTCCGGTTCCGGTTCCGGTTCCGGTTCCGGTTCGGGCCCCGGGAGCACGGACGGCAGCTACGCCACCAAGGCCGCGAAGGTCATCGACTTCGCGGAGGCCCAGATCGGCAAGCCGTACGTCTGGGGCGCCACCGGCCCGGACTCGTACGACTGCTCCGGGCTGACCCAGGACGCGTGGAAGGCCGCGGGGATCTCCCTGCCGCGCACCACGTGGGACCAGGTGAAGGTCGGCACGACCGTGAAGACCGCCGACGCCGAGCCGGGTGACCTGGTGTTCTTCTACGACGACATCAGTCACGTGGGGATCTACATCGGCAACGGCAAGATGATCCACGCCCCGAAGCCGGGCGCGAACGTCCGCGTCGAGTCGATCTACTACATGCCGATCCACAGCGTGGTGCGCCCCGCTTGAGCACAAAGCGCGTGGCCCGCATCCGGGAAGGATGCGGGCCACGCGCGCGTAGAGGCGGAAAACTCAGGTCCACAGCACGGCGATGAAGATGTTCGCAGTGGTCAGCAGGCCGACCGCGCCGAACATGCCCTTGTCGACCTTCTCCTCGTCCCGCTTCACATAGACCAGCGCGAGGATCACGATCAGCAGGGCCAGCTTGATGCCGATCTTGACGTTGTTGACCGTGTTGTCGTCCGCCTGGTTGAGGCCCACCAGGGCCACACCGGTGACGAGCATGATCAAAGCGCCGTGCAGCATCCCGGGGGTGAAGCGGGCGGCACCCTGGCCCATCTGCTTCATCTGGGTCAGGAAGCCGCCCAGGAGCGAGGCGATGCCGATGATGTGCAGGCCGACGAAGAGATGGATGAGTAGGTCCATGAGGCCGGAGCCTAGCCGGGCGCCCAGCCGGCCACGGCAGGCGCCCCCGTACCACCACCACCCGGGCAGGCAAGTCGGAATCGAGCCATCGGTCACAGCCACGCCCGAAGCGGGTGCTGTCCCGTGAGCGGCACGGGCGTAGTCGGTCACTGTCCGCCCACTTCCGTCAGTTGCGCACAATCGGTCACCAACTCGTGACGCCCAGGTTTAGCGTCCTCCACCAGGTGACCGACTCCCCACCGTCGTCCGACCCAGGACGGCCGTCGGCCACCACCGCCGAGAAACCCGGCGGTGGCCCGCTCCCCCTGTGCGGGCCGCCGCCGGACACGTAAGGAGCCCCACTTCGTGGCAGCGCACCGCAAGCCCAAGCAGCGCTCGCTCACCGGCAGCACGGCCCGCACCGCCGCGACCCTCGCCCTCGCGGGAGCCGCCTCGGCGACCGCCTTCGACGGCACGGGACACGCGGACCCCCGGCTCAGCCCCGCCGAGGTGAAGTCCAAGGTCGACTCGCTCTACCGCGAGGCGGAGACGGCGGCCGAGAAGTACAACGGCGCGAAGGAGAAGGCCGAGAAGGCCGAGAAATCGCTCGGCGAACTGCGCGACACGGCGGCCCGCAAGACGGAGAAGCTCAACACCGCCCGCAACAGCCTCGGTTCGTTCGCCGCCGCGCAGTACCGCGCGGGCGGCATCGACCCCTCCATGCAGCTCGCGCTCTCCTCCGACCCCGACCAGTTCCTGGACCGCGCGGCCCGCGCGGACCGCGCCGGCAGCCGCCAGGCCCTGGCCGTCGGCGAAGTGCGGGAGCAGGTTCAGGAGCTCGACCGGCTGCGCGGCCGCGCCGACGACCGACTGGCCGCCCTCCGCACGCGCGAGACGGAACTGCGCAAGCACAAGAAGACGATCACCGGGAAGCTCGGCGAGGCGAAGCGGCTGCTGTCCCGGCTCACCGCCGACCAGCGCGCCAGGGTCGCCGACGACGAGGGTGACCGGGCCACCCGCTCAGCGGGCCGCGACGCGGCCGCGGGCACGCCCTCCAAGGCCCCCAACGCCCGCGCCGCGTCCGCCGTCTCCTACGCGTACAAGGCCATCGGCAGCCCCTACGTCTGGGGCGCCACCGGCCCCAACGCGTTCGACTGCTCGGGGCTCACCCAGGCCGCGTACCGCTCGGCGGGTGTCGCGCTGCCCCGCACCACCTACGCCCAGATCGCCTCGGGCGAACGCGTCCCGCGCTCCCAACTGCGCCCCGGCGACCTGGTGTTCTTCTACTCGGGCATCAGCCACGTCGGCCTCTACGTCGGCAACGGCCAGATGATCCACGCCCCCAACCCGAGCGCACCCGTACGGCTCGCACCCATCGACCAGATGCCGTTCGCGGGGGCGACACGCGTGGCCTGAACCACCGCACCACCACGGGCACCCGGCACCCGGCACCCGGCACCCGGCACCCGGCACCCGGCACCTGCCATCCAGGCCCTGCCGTCCGGGTCCCGGTGAGCGGGCCCCGGCGATCAAGGGGTCGGCCCGCCAGTAATGTCACGAGCATGCCCAGTCGTACGCTGCCTCCGCCCCCGCCACCCGTCCATCTGCGCACCTGGCCGGACCGGCAGACGCTGCTCACCGACCGCGGCATGGCCCTGGAGGAGTTGCGCAGACGGCACCTCGGGGTGAGCCGGCTCCTACTGCTGTGGCTGTGCGGCCTCGGCGGTGTCACCGGCTGGGCCCTGCTGATCCAGCCGCTCCGGTACATCGACGACAAGGACGCCTCCGTCTTCCTGCTGGGCCCGGTCCTCGTGATCCTCGGCCTTGCGGTGCTGGCCCCTGCGGTGATCGGCGTCGCCCTGGGCATCCGCCGCGACCGGCGCATCCGTCGACTCACCGACGCCTGGCTCACTTTGGACAGGCACCCGACATCCGACGCCCGGCTGCGCTCCCCCGGGCTCAGCCTCCTCTGGCTCCTGTCGTCCCTCGCCGTGTGCACGCTGGGCCTGTGGATGTCCTTCACCGCGACCGCGCACGCCGAACCGGGCCACGACACATACGCCGACGTCGTCCTCGGCATGGGTGTCGGCCTGATCCTCTGGCTGACCGGCCTCCTCGGCGCCACGAAGGCCGCCGGCCACTACCGCTGGGCGCTACGGAAACTGACCCCGACCGCAGGGCTAACCACCCCCGCGCGCCGCTGACGCCGCACCCGCCGAAGCCCACCCTGCCGAGGTCCGGTCAGACCAGCCGCCGAGCCGTAGCCCACCGCGTCAGCTCATGCCGATTGGACAGCTGTAGCTTCCGCAGCACCGCCGAGACATGCGACTCGACCGTCTTCACGGAGATGAAGAGCTTCTTGGCGATCTCCTTGTACGCGTACCCGCGCGCGATGAACCGCAGAACCTCCCTCTCACGCTGCGTGAGGCGATCCAGGTCCTCGTCGACCGGAGGCGCGTCCGTCGAGGCGAACGCGTCCAGGACGAACCCCGCGAGACGCGGCGAGAACACCGCGTCGCCGTCCTGCACACGAAAGACGGAGTCCACCAGGTCGGTACCGGTGATGGTCTTGGTGACATAACCGCGGGCACCGCCCCGGATGACACCGATGACGTCCTCCGCGGCGTCGGAGACCGACAGCGCGAGGAAGCGCACCGGGCTCTCCGCGTCAGCCATCAACGGCGAGCAGCGACGCAGGACTTCCACACCACCGCCGCCCGGCAGGTGCACGTCCAGGAGGACGACCTCCGGGCGCGTGGCCGTGATGACCGTGACCGCCTGGTCGACGTCCGCGGCCTCGCCGACGACCTCGACACCGGTGGTCTCGGTCCGGCCGATCTCCGCCTGTACCCCGGTACGGAACATTCGGTGGTCGTCGACCAGGACGACTCGCACACGACGCCCGCCCGCACCGCCGCCCTCGTCCGTCCCGGTCGGCTCCGTGGGCCCGCCGGCCCCGCTAGCGTCGCTCATGTCGTCCCCGTCCTCTCCATCTCCAGCTCGACTTCCGTACCGCCGCCGGGCACCGCGCGCAGTCGCGCCGTGCCGCCGTTGCGCTGCATGCGGCCGATGATCGATTCTCGTACGCCCATGCGGTCGTCCGGCACGGAGTCCAGATCGAAGCCGGGACCGCGGTCCCGGACGGACACGAACACCGTCTCGTCCCCGACTTCGGCAAAGACCTGCACCGCGCCACCCTCGCCACCGTACTTGGCGGCGTTCACCATCGCTTCCCTCGCGGCCTGCATCTGTGCGGTGAGCGGCTCGTCGAGCGGACAGTCGCCGACCACGACGACCTCTATGGGGACGCCGTGCTTGTCCTCGACCTCCGCGGCGCTGTGGCGGACCGCCTCCGCGAGGGTGTCGGGCTCCTCGTCCTCGTCCTTGCCGGTGCCCCCGGGTTTGTAGAGCCAGGCCCGCAGGTCGCGCTCCTGGGCGCGGGCGAGGCGGCGCACCTCGCCCGCGCTCTCCGCGTTGCGCTGGATCAGAGTCAGGGTGTGCAGCACCGAGTCGTGCACATGGGCGGCGACCTCGGCTCTCTCCTGTGCCCGGATGCGCATCAGCCGCTCCTCGGAGAGGTCCTGCATCATGCGGACGAGATAGGGGCCGGCGAGCAGCGCGATGCCGACGAGCACGGCGAGTGAGGCCTGCAGCACGGCGCCCAGGTGCGCGGCGGAGCCCTGCAGCACGAAGATGCCGGAGACCCCGGCGCCCACCAGCAGCACTCCGGCCGCCGACCTGGCGATGGTCAGGGTGCGCCTGCGGCGGCCGACGGCCATCCAGCGGGCCCTGCGGGCGTTGTCGGCCTGGCGCCAGACGAGAGCGACGCCCGCGGCGACGAGCAGGGTCGGGACGACGTACGCCTTGGTCGAACCGTCCAGATCCACATTGCCGACGAAGACCATGGCGACGACGACCATCGCAAGGAGCGCGACGAGCTGCCCCTTGTCGGGCTTGCGGGCCACGAGTCTGCGTCGGCCGTCCGGCGTCGTCTCGCTCGTGACGGCAGCGGGCGGCCGCTCGGCGTCCACGCCGCCCACGCCGAGCGGGACGAAGAACCAGAACGCCGCGTACAGCAGCGCGCCGAGGCCGTCCGCCGTGAACAGGCCGACGAAGATCAGCCGGACCCAGATGACGGGCAGCCCGAGGTGTCCGGCCAGACCGCGTGCGACACCGCCGAGCCAACGGCCGTCGCCGCTGCGATAGAGCTTGCGCAGCGGTCGGACGTCGTCGATGGGCGGTGCAGCGGCTTCCGGCATGTCATCGATATTCACACGCGGGCGCGGGTACGAGCATCAGGGTCGACCCCCGAGACTTCCCTGATCTCAATCCCTGCCGCGGCCCTGTCAGGGGTGCGACCCGAGGCGTCTCAGGGGCGATATCAGGGTTGGGCCAGGGTCTTCCCGACTGCCGCGGCGGGCCCGGGGCGGTCACCATGGACGCATGAGAGATCAGCAGCCCGCCGAGACGGAGACCGAGGCCGCCATCCGCGATGCCCTGCGCATCGCGCACGGCGAGCCGGGTGGTCCCGCGGGCGGTCACGCGCCGGGCCTGCCCGCGGAGGAGCGGAAGTTCCACCGCGACCGTCGGCACAAGAAGCTCGGCGGCGTGTGCGCCGGGCTCGGCCGGCACTGCGACATGGACCCGGTGATCTTCCGTATCGGCCTCGCCGTGCTCGCGATCACGAGCGGTCTCGGCCTGGTCTTCTACGGCTTCGCCTGGCTCTTCGTGCCGTATGAGGACGAGGAGGAGAACGAGGCGCGCAGGCTCCTGTCCGGCCGGGTCGACGGCCAGGCGCTGACCGCGGTGCTCTTCGCCCTGGTCGGCTGCGGCGTCTTCCTCACCTTGTTGAACAACGGCGGGGCGCTCACCTTCGCCGCCGTCCTCGCCCTGCTCCTGGCCGGTGCGGGGTACTGGTCGCAGCAGCGCGACACTCTCGACACCGATCCGGTGGCGGCCCAGGCCGCGGCGGACGCCCCGCCGGAGGCGAAGGCGCCGCCCGTCACCGTTGGCCCTTCATGGTGGCGCGACCCGATAGTGAAGGACGGTACGTACGACGGGATCTCGGGCTACTTCTGGGGCCCCGAGGGCATCGACATCGGCTATCAGCCGACGGATCGCCACGGCATGCTCCGCAAGGAGACGGCGACGGCCGCCCCCGCGCCGACGCCTCGCGGGCCACGCTGGATCGGCGGCTGGGTGTTTCTGTTCGCCCTGCTCGCGGGCGGTCTGGGGACCGGCCTGACGTGGGAGGAGCAGCCGCTCGGCACGACGTTGCAGACCGGTCTCGCATGCGCGCTGGCGGTGTTCGGACTCGGCATCGCGGTCAGTGCCTTCCTCGGGCGCACCGGCGCGGGTTCGATCGTGCTCGCGGTGCTGACCGCCGGGCTCCTCGCCGCCTCGGCAGCCCTCCCGAAGAACATCACCACGCACTACGCCCGCACGGACTGGATACCGATGACGGCCGCGGACATCCGCCCCCAGTACGAGGTGGGGCTCGGCCGGGGCACCCTCGACCTGAGCAGGATCGACATCGGCAAGGGGAAGACGCTGAAGACCGGTGCCGAGGTCGGCGTCGGCGACCTCCGGGTGATCGTGCCCAAGGACGCCACCGTGCGGCTCGACGCGGAAGTGGGCGTCGGCGACATCGTGTTGCCCGACGACATGAACAAGGATCTGGACATCGCTCCGGGCCGGGAGAAGAAGGTGACGCTGGAGCCGCCCGCGGGCAGCAAGGACGGCGGCACGATAGATCTGCGCCTCGAAGTCGGCGTCGGACAAGCGAAGGTGACCCGTGCTACGTCATGAATTCCACCCCGGGAAGCTGGTGGCAGGACTCTGCCTGCTGGTGGTCGCGATCGTGTACGCGGGCGATGCGGGCGGTGCCTGGGACGCGCCCTGGTTCGTCGCGCTGCCGCTCGTGATGGCCGGCCTGTTCCTGGCGGGCGTGGCGGCGACGATCCATGGGATACGCCCGAGCCGGCGCGGTCGTCCGGGCGGCCGCGCCGGGGGCCCCGAGGAACAGCCGGACTAGCCGGTCTAGCCGGTCTAGCTGGTCTAGCTGGACTAGGCGGACAACCCGGTCAGCCGGGCCCCGGGGACTTCCCGAGGCGGGCGGCGAGCAGGGCGTCAACGGAGAACACGGAGGCCCCGGCGAGCACCAGGGGCAGCCACGCCATCAGGTACGCCAGGTCGTTGCCGTAGTAGTAGGGCGTCTCGTGCCAGCTGACGGTCAGCCAGAGGCTGAGCGAGATGAGCACACCGCCGAGCGCCGCGACCCGGGCGAGCAGGCCGACCAGGGTGCCGATGCCGACGGCCAGTTCGCCCAGGGCGATGGCGTAGCCGAAGCCGACGGGGCTCTTGAGGGACAGGTCG
Source organism: Streptomyces sp. NPDC093510 (assembly GCF_040683555.1). Taxonomy (NCBI): domain Bacteria; kingdom Bacillati; phylum Actinomycetota; class Actinomycetes; order Kitasatosporales; family Streptomycetaceae; genus Streptomyces; species Streptomyces sp. NPDC093510. The sequence continues at coordinate 35,178 of NZ_JBFBEE010000020.1, read as the reverse complement.
ACGAGAGGGGGAATCGCGGAGATGTCACGGACGCCGTCCATCTGGGCGCCGATCGACCCTTCGCCGTCGGCCTGCATGAAGGTGCTGTCGGTGAGCTTGTCCAGACCGGCGTAGATGAAGGTGATGCCCAGGAAGATCCGCAGGGGGAGCAGGGCGTAACGGGTGGCGGACTCCCGCCAGTCGGCACGCTTGGTGTGGTGGGTGTGGCTGTTCGTACGCATGCCGTGGGCCATGGCACTCCGCCGCCTCTCGCGTGGTCGTGGTCCCGTCTTTTGACGATACGTACGAAGAGGGGGTGCTGCTCACTGGCGTGCGGCGGGTGCGGCGGGTTTCTCGGGTACCGGTCCGAAAGCTCTGGGAGGGGGGATGGCGGTGGGTCAGTCCGTGACGTCGATCGTGACGCGGTTCGTCTCGACGCCGGCGGCTGTGACGACCTGGACCTCGACGCGGCCTGGTTCGACGTCGACGGGGACGGGGACGGTCAGGGTGGCGTCGGTCGGGTTGGTGAAGCCGCCGGGCACGGGCACGAGCGGCACGTGGACGTGCACGGCACCGATGCGGACGACCGTGCGGGCGAGCCGGTCCGCGTCCCCGGCGCCGGGCGGGACGAAGCCGACGCCGCGGATCTCGATGTCGTCGCCCGTGCGGATGGGGGCGTCGAGGTCGCCGGCCTCGCGGGCGCGTACGACGGAGAGGATCACGGGACGGCTGCCTTCGGAGTACTTGCCCGCGAGGTATGTGGCGGCCGAGACCAGTACGAGCAGGGCGAGGCCCCAGGGCAGGTCGGGCAGTTGCTCGGGCCGTCGTGCGAGACGTACGGCGGCGAAGACCACGGCGACGGCGTTGACCAGGACGTACTGCGCGTCGGTGAAGCTGCCGCGGCCCGCGTCGTCGGTGAGCGGGTCGGCGGGCCGCGGCCGGTCCGCGCGCACCTTCTGCAGGCGCTGGCCGAGCACGCGCAGGCCGACGACTCTGCGGACCAGGACGGCGACCGCGCACACCACGGCGAGGACGGTCACCGTTCCGGCGGCGCGGGCGAGTTCGAGACCGGCGATCAGTTGGTCGCGCTGCCCGTGGTCCGAGGCCGCGGCGAGTTCGCCCGCGAGGACGAGCACGGCGAAGACGACGAGGAGCACCCAGGAGGCGGCCACGGCACGCGAGGTGGAGAGCCGGTTGTCCTCGCCGATCACCGGGGCGAGGACCCCGCCGCGCGCCCGGTGGGCGTATGCCGCGCCGGTCAGCAGGCCGCCCACGACCAGGGCCGCGAGGAGCCCGGCCGTGCGCGCGTCCGACCAGCCGGTGCCGATCGCGGTGAGCGCCTGGACCAGGAGCAGTACGCCGAAGGAGACCCATACGACGCCGAGGGTGCGCGTCCAGAGCCGTCGCAGCCAGGCCTCGCCCTCCGCCCTGCCGCGCTCGGCGACGTCGTACGCGGACTGTGTCAGCTCGTCCGACACCCACTGCCGCGAGGCGCCCGCCGAGTGGGCGACGGCCGCGGGCAGCCCCTGCCCGGTCGCGAGCTCGTCGCGCTTGGCGAGGAATGCGGCCACGGCCCGCCGGTGCCCCTCGCGCGCGCCGTGCGGGCAGCCGCCGCATGTGCAGCCACCCCCGTGCACGCCCTGCCCCGCCTCCTGCACTGCCACCGCGTACGCCGCCTTCCCCACCCTCGAAGCCCCTGGGGCCCCTTGCGAACTTCCTTGCAGAGAAAGCGAATTGTGCCGCACTGAAAGGCGAACGCACTGCCGGGGTCAGGTCAGCGGGGGTGAATGGACCGGCACGGCGTTGACGGCCGGGTCAGGCCAGCAGATCCGGTTCGCTGCGGCTGATGTCCTGCCACAGAGACTGGTAGTTGATCCACGCGACCAGATCGCTGCCGAGCTGCTCGCGGGTCTGCACCGCCTGCTTGTGGCCGATCAGCACCGGGCGGCCCGCGGCGCGGGCGCTCAGCTGGACCTGGCAGGAGCGTTCCATGGAGATGAACCACCAGGCGGCGGCGTCGACGGAGTCCCCGACCGTGAGCAGGCCGTGGTTGCGCAGGATGACCGCCTTGTGTCCGCCGAGCGCGCTCGCGATCATGCGGCCCTCCTCGGCGTCGACGACGACACCGGTGTAGCCGTCGTACAGCGCGTGGTTCTCGTAGAAGGCGCAGGACTCCTGGGTGATCGGGTCCAGGAGTTCGCCGAGTGTGGAGAGCGCACGGCCGTGCAGCGAATGGCAGTGCGCGACGGCGACGACATCGGGCCGCGCCAGATGGGCCTGGGCGTGGACGGTGAACGCGGCCTGGTTGACGTGATGGCGCCCCTCGACCACCTGCCCCTCGGCGTTGACGAGGACGAGGTCGCCGACGGTGATGTGCTTGAAGGCCATCCCGAAGGGGTTCACCCAGAAGCAGTCGGTGTACTCCGGGTCGCGTGCGGTGATGTGGCCGGAGACCCCGTCCTCGTATCCGAGCCTCCCGAAGATCCGCAGCGCGCCCGCGAGCCTCTCCTTGCGGTGCCGCCGTTCGTCCGCCACGGACTCGTGGACGGGCGGCATCGCGAACTGCAACCGTTCGACGGGTATCGGTGTGGGCGCCTGCATCTGTCCTCCATCTCTGGCTGTACGGGGCGGAAGTTACCGGTGAGAAGCACAGGAGGACAGAGGCACGTCACGATCGACGGAGCGAGCAAAGGCGACAGGAGATGTCCGGTATCGGCGGGAGACTCGGCGTATGCCATTCAACTGGGAAGCCTTCGTCGCGGCCGAACCGGATCTGGCCGCGATGGTCGAGAAGCGCTTCGGCGCGTTCACCCACCACACCCTCGCGACGCTCCGCAAGGACGGGGCGCCACGCACCACCGGGATCGAGGTGCGTTTCCTGAACGGGGAGTTGTGGCTCGGCATGATGCCGGGCTCCCTCAAGGCGATCGACCTGCGCCGCGATCCGCGCTTCGCGCTGCAGGCGAACCCGGGCCCGGGCACGGAGATGGCGGGCGGCGACGTCCGCATCGCGGGCCGGGCGGTCGAGGTGCGCGACCCCGAGACCGTCGCGCGCTACGCGGACTCGGTGAACCCGCCGGACCCGGGCGCCTTCCACCTCTTCCGCACCGAGCTGACGGAGGTGGTCCGCATCGGCATCGAGGACGGGAAGTACCTGGCGGTGCAGCTGTGGAAGCCGGGGGAACCGGTCCGTACGACACGGCGGACGTGAGAGCGCCGGTGCCGCCACCCTGTTCGGGAATGGCGGCACCGGCGCTCAGCGAGCCTGGGGAAGGACCCTGGGGGTCACTCCCACTCGATGGTCCCCGGCGGCTTCGACGTCACGTCGAGGACGACGCGGTTGACGTCGGCGACCTCGTTCGTGATGCGCGTCGAGATCTTCGCGAGGACGTCGTACGGCATGCGGGTCCAGTCGGCCGTCATGGCGTCCTCGGACGAGACGGGGCGCAGGACGATCGGGTGGCCGTAGGTGCGGCCGTCGCCCTGGACACCGACGCTGCGGACGTCCGCCAGCAGCACGACGGGGCACTGCCAGATCTCGCGGTCGAGACCGGCGGCCGTCAGCTCCTCGCGGGCGATGGCGTCGGCCTCGCGCAGCAGGTCGAGGCGGTCCTTGGTGACCTCGCCGACGATGCGGATGCCCAGGCCGGGACCGGGGAACGGCTGGCGCTGGACGATCTCGTCCGGCAGGCCGAGCTCGGCGCCGACCATCCGGACCTCGTCCTTGAACAGCTTGCGCAGCGGCTCGATGAGCTGGAACTCGAGGTCCTCGGGAAGCCCGCCCACGTTGTGGTGGGACTTGATGTTCGCGGTGCCGCTGCCGCCGCCCGACTCGACCACGTCGGGGTAGAGGGTGCCCTGGACCAGGAACTCCACCGGCTGGTCGCCGGGGGCCTCGGCGACGATCTCCGCCTGGGCCTGCTCGAAGACGCGGATGAACTCGCGCCCGATGATCTTCCGCTTCTCCTCGGGGTCGCTGACCCCGGCAAGGGCGTTCAGGAACCGCTCCTGGGCGTCCACGACCTTCAGCTTGACGCCGGTCGCGGCGACGAAGTCCTTCTCGACCTGCTCGGTCTCACCCTTGCGCATCAGGCCGTGGTCGACGTACACGCAGGTCAGCTGCGAGCCGATGGCCTTCTGCACGAGAGCCGCGGCGACCGCGGAGTCCACGCCGCCGGAGAGGCCGCAGATCGCGCGCTTGGTGCCGACCTGCTCGCGGATCGCGGCGACCTGCTCGTCGATGACGTTGCCGGTCGTCCAGTTCGGCTTGAGACCCGCGCCGCGGTACAGGAAGTGCTCGAGGACCTGCTGGCCGTGCGTGGAGTGCATCACCTCGGGGTGGTACTGCACGCCGTACAGCTTCTTCTCGTCGTCCTCGAAGGCCGCGACGGGCACGACGTCCGTGGACGCGGTGACCGTGAAGCCCTCGGGGGCCGCGCTGCACGCGTCGCCGTGCGACATCCACACCGACTGCTCGGTGGGGGTGCCCTCGAAGAGGGTGGAGCCCGCCTTGGAGACGGCCAGCGCGGTGCGGCCGTACTCGCGGGCGCCGGTGTTGTCGACCGTGCCGCCGAGGGTCGTCGCCATCAGCTGGAAGCCGTAGCACATGCCGAAGACGGGGACGCCGGCCTCGAAGAGCTGGCGGTCGACGCTGGGCGCGTTCTCCGCGTACACCGAGGAAGGGCCGCCGGACAGGATTATGGCGGCGGGCTTCTTGGCGAGCATCTCGGAGACGGGCATCGTGCTCGGCACGATCTCGCTGTAGACGCGGGCCTCACGGACGCGACGGGCGATGAGCTGGGCGTACTGCGCTCCGAAATCGACGACCAGAACGGTGTCGGGAGCGGCGGCAGCGGGGGGCGCTGATGGCACGGCGGCGGCCTTCCGGCGTTGAGCTTGAGCGGTGCGTGAGCAGAGGCTCGTGCGTGAGCAGGGGGTCTGTGTTTGTCAATTCTAACGGGCGCGGCGCGACCCCTTCGTCGGATGCGACGGGCCCCCGCTCGGCAGATACGACGGGCCCGTGCTCTTCGGATACGACAGGCCCTCGCTCGTCGGATACGACAGGCCCGCCCTCGTCGGATACGGCAGGCCCCGCGCGGAGGGCGTCCGGCCGCACGCAGCCCGGACGGGCGTCTCAGCATCCGAGCGGTGCGCCGGTCCCGATTGACCCGGCACACGCGCGTGGGGGCATACTGACCCCGTGACCAAGCACCTCAGCTTCCTCTTTACCTATGGCAACCGGCCTGCCGGCTGCCATGGTCGAGCTGCTTGATCCCACCGACAAGCGACTTACCGGGCGCCCCGGGCCGACAAGGCCCGGGGCGCTCTGTCGTACGCGGGTCCTGCCGCTCCGGGGCACCTCTTCCGACAAGGAGCCCCAAGATGACCAGCACCGCCGCCGGCACCACCACCGCCACCGCCACCGAGAAGACCGGTGCCCGCACCCCCGAGGCCGCCGGTGTGATCGAGAACGCGCGTGAGCGGATCGACACGCTCGACGACCGGATCATCGGCCTCGTGCAGGAACGGATGGCCGTCTCGGCCGTCATCCAGGAAGCCCGCATCACCTCCGGCGGCCGCCGCGTGAACCTCTCCCGCGAGATGGAGATCCTCGCCCACTACAGGGACGCGCTCGGCAAGCCCGGCACGACGCTCGCGATGACCCTCCTGGAGCTGTGCCGGGGCCGCGTCTGACCCCGCGCGAGCCCCACGGTCGTCTGCGGAACTGAGTTCGGATCGGTTCTCACCCGTACGGCGCGTGACCGGTTCCGGGCGGGCTTCGTTGGTCCCGGTGTCCGTGCCAGCCAGGGGCGGGCCCGTAAGAACCACGCGTGGCTCCGCTGGAGCGATGAGGCGTAGGGATTGCGTCCCTGCGCCGTGGGACCTCACTCCAGTGATGTGACCGGACGGCAGGGGACAGCAGCCCGGTCACCCAAGAGAACGGTCGGTTCCGGGGACGCCCGGAGCCGGCCGGCCTCCGTCCCGAATGCCGTCCCGCACCCCTCGTACCCCGAACCGGATCCCCGGCCCTTTCCCCTGCACAAGTGGTCGAAACGGTTGCGCAGCCAACAACACATCCAGCACGATGCGTAGAAGGGCGGGCAGCGAGACCCCGTCCACATCTTCATTGCCATTGGTCGATACCACGCGAGCGCCCCCTGTGCGCCGGGTCGGCCACCGGCACCCCCGGCCAAGCGGCGCACTCCCCCCGGCGCCGCCCCGAGGCACCGACGCAGCCCTGACGTCGGCGCCGACAGCCAAGGGCCCCGCGGTTCCGTCCCGCGGGGCCCTTCGCTTTCACCATCTCGCTCTTCGCCTTCGTGCTCTTCGCCTTCGGGCTCCGGCGCGTGGGCGGCGGCTACTTCGCGAGCTTCTCCAGCTTGTTCACCTGCGCGTCGACGATCTTCGTCGGCACGCCGAACTCCTTGGGCTTGAGCAGGTTGATCGAGTAGAAGGCCGCGAGCGTCGACCCGCTGCGCACGACCGTGAAGCTCATCGGCGTCTTCTGGCCCTGGATGTCGCCCACGACCTTGTACGAGACGGCGTCATCGCCCGCCTTCGGCGCGGGCAGGGCCGCGACGTCGCGGTACTTGGAGTCCGCGTGCTCGTACGCGGTGCACTTCTTCGTGGCCTTCCGCAGGCCTTCCATGATCTTCTCCGCGTCGGCCTTCTCGTGCGCGAGCAGGGCGAGCGAGATGACCGTGGCGTCCAGCTCGTCGGGGCCGGTCAGGGTGCGGCCGAGGCGGTTCTTCGCCGCCGGCTGGGTGGCGAACATGAACATGTCGGCGAACGGCTGGCACGCGGCCGGGTCCGCGGGCACGGTCTGCGACGGCATGTCCGCCGCAGACATCTTCTCGACCTTGTAGCCCTTGAGGTCGCCCTTGGCGAGGGCCGCCTTCTCCAGATCCGCCGCGGACAGCACGGTCGACTTCTTCGCGACCGGCTTCGCCGCGGCCGACTTCTCCGGCGACTTCTTGCCCTTGTCGCCGCTGTCGCCGTTGTCGCTGCCGCAGGCTGCGGTCAGACCCAGCGCGACCGTCACGGACGCGGCCACGACGGCACGGGACACAGATGACTTCACGTTTCCTACCTTCACTCTCACGGCGCGGGCGACGGCCCGCGCCGAGGCGACATGAAAGCGGTAGAAGCACGCCTCTCACCAGCGTTTTCCGTAACGATCAGAAACCGCCGGAAAGGTTGTACGCGGCGCGTGTGAGTTAGGTCAGAGCTTGCCGAGCTGCGCGTCGACGATCTCGGGTGCCACCTTCGGGTCCTCGTCCGCGGTGGGCGCGCCGATGCCGTCCATGCCGTTCCTCTCGGCTTCCTTGTCGCTCTGGACGCCTTCGGGGTCGTACAGGTTCGACGCGTCGAAGACCGCGAGCGTCGAGCCGCTGCGCACGACCGTGACGCTCTCCCGCACCACGAACTCACCGTTGCGATGGGCGATTTTGTACGAGACGGCCTCGTCGCCCTCGCCCTCCGGGGCCGACATCGATTTCACGCCGAGGTAGCGCTGTTCACCGACGCGGAAGGCGGCGCACTTCTTCGACGTAGACGCCGTACGCAGGTCCTTCATCGTCTGCTTGGCGTCGGCCTCGGCGTAGGCGGAGAGCCCGACGCCCGTCGTCGTGAAGTCCTTGTCGTCGGTGGGGGTCAGGACGCGGTCGACGTGCGCCTTCGCCGAACCACCGGTGCCGACACCGACACCGGCACCGGCACCGGCACCGGCAGCAGAAGCGGAAGCGGAAGCGAGCATCGCGGCGAGTGGGCCGCACTCCGTGGGCGACGCCTTCCCGGGGCCGGGCCCCTTGGACCCCTCGGACGCCTTGGGCGTCTCGACCTTGTAGCCCTTGATGTCCCCCGCGGTGAGGGCCGCCTTCTCCAGCGCGGCGGAGCCCACACGGGCGCGCGGCTTCGACGGCTTCCCGGCGTCGTCGTCACCACTGCTGCTGCAGGCGGCACTCGCACCGAGGGCGGCCACGACCGAGACGGCCGCCACGACACGCGACACAGCTGACTTCACGTTCTGTTTCCCCCGAAGGCTTCCCGCTTGTTGATTCCTGCTGCTCGCAGTCTCGTCGCTGCTTGCACTGTTACGACGGGGGAAGATCGATTCCGGTTCCGTCACCAGCCCCAGATCCAGAAGCGGAACGGGCTGAGCAGGGCGATCGCGAGGGCCATGCCACCGATGACGATCACCACGCACCACGCCCGGCGGCTGCGTTCGGAGCGTCGGCTCCGGCGCGGGCCCGTCGGCGCCGCCCGCCACTCGTCCGGCCGCCACCGCTCGGACTCCGCCTCGCGCTTCGCGCGCCTGCGGCGGAACCGCCCCGCCTCCTCGATCCGCCGGCGCGCGGCCTCCTCGTCGAGGCGCCGTAGCCTTTCGGCCACCATGCGGGCCCGCGCCGACGGCTCCTTCGGCGCGGAGGAGCGGATGTCCCGCTCGCTGTCGTCCTCGAACCTCTCCCACACCTCGTCGGGTATGGCCACGCTGTCCCCTCCCCTGGCATCCCCTGGCATCCATGTGCTCCACGTGCTCCACGTGCTCCATGTGCCTCTTGAGCGGGGAAGTTCTACGGCACCCCCTCACGACAACACAAGCCGTGTGATTCACACCACATAAGAATTCTGTGAACCCGAGGACAACCATTCACAGGGATCGCAGGTCATGCATGCAGTAACAACGGCCACACCCGCGTCTCCAACGCGGGGGCCTCCATTTCCGTGCTGCCGACCGGGCAGCGCGCCGGACTTCCTGAGGTCTTCATGAAGCTTCGTCGTGCCATGGCTGCCGCGGCCGCAACGGCTGCCATAGCCCCGATCGCGCTGCTCTCGGCCCCGGCGGCCTTCGCGACCGAGGAGGCCGGCTCCGCGGCTTCGGCCGCGAACTCCCCCGGGACGCCCCCGCCGGCCGGAACGCCGACGGACACGGCCACGCCCAGCCCCTCCACCCCGTCCACCCCGTCCACACCGCCCGCGGACACCGACGAGCCGGCCGACGAGCCGCCGTCCACCCCTCCGGCGAAGCCCGCGAAGCCTGCGAAGCCCCCGAAGGCGGACAAGCCCGCCGACGAGCTCAAGGACGGGGATCCCAAGGACGAGGAAGAGGACGCCGAGGACGGGGAAGCGGAGGAGCCGCTCGACTGCCCGGTCAACGAAGACGGCGTGGACACCGAATCCGTGCTGGAGGTCGACCTCGTCGGCCTGCCCGAGAAGATCGTCACGGGCAGCGGCTGGCACCGGTTCGAGCTGTCCCTCACCAACCCCACCGACGACGAGCTCGGCGAGGTCAAGTGGATCGCGGCCGTGAACGACTTCTCGGCGGGCGACGACGACGATGACCGGCTGAGCAGCTACGCCGACCTGCAGTACTTCAGCTCCAAGGCCGATGCCTGGAAGACGATCGAAGGCGATGTGAACGGCGGTCTCGCCTTCGACGTCGCCGACCTCGGCCCCGACGAGACGGTCGACGTCAAGCTGCGGGTCGCCATCGACTCCAAGGCCCCGGCCGGTGACGGCTACGCGGTCGGCATCGGCGGCTACCTCGACACCGAGCAGAACTGCATGCACAGCTCGGACGCGTACCAGCCGATCACGTTCCGCAAGGCGGGCAGCTCGGGCGAGACCCCGGGCACGTCCACGCCGACCCCGGACAAGACCCAGCCGGCCTCCGTCAAGAAGCCGCAGAGCGAGTCCAAGGAGCTCCCGGTCGCCGACACCACCGGCGGCGACACGGGCAGCCTGGCCGAGACGGGCTCCAGCTCGATGCTGCCGACCATCGCCCTCGCGGGCGGCGCCGCCGTCGTCGCCGGTGCGGGCGCGATGTTCGCCGTACGTCGCCGCAAGGCCGACACCGCCGCGTAACAGCGGCACCTGATCACGCGGAAGGACCTGCGCTCGGAGGGGGGCGCAGGTCCTTACGTGTGTCCGGGCCCCTACGGGTGGGCCCCTACGGGTGGGGCCCTAGGGTGGGGCCCTACGGGTGTCGGGGCCGCGTCACTTCTTGGGCGGCACCGCGGGCATCCCCAGGAACGGCAGCTTCAGCGCGCCGAAGGCGTCCGCCGGGACCGCGGGGGTCTTCGGTTCGACGGCCGCGAGCCGCACGTACTCCGTGCCCTGCGCCGGACGCGGGTCCTCGCCGCCCTTATTGGGCCAGAACGACATGGCGCGCTCGGCCTGCGCGGTGATCGTCAGGGACGGGTTGACGCCCAGGTTCGCGGAGACCGCGGCGCCGTCGACGACCGAGATGCCGGGGTGGCCGTAGAGCCGGTGGTAGGGGTCGATGACGCCCGTGTCCGCCGAGTCGCCGATCGGGCAGCCGCCGAGGAAGTGCGCGGTCAGCGGGGTCCCCATGAGCTCGCCGATGTTCGAGCCCGCGAAGCCGTTGATCTCCTTGGAGAGGATCGTCGCCGCGCGGGTGGCCTCGGGGATCTGGTCGGGGTTGGGCGCGCCGTGGCCCTGCCGGGCGGTGAGCAGTCCCTTCCCGATGCCCTTCTCCTTGCGGTGCGTGGTCAGGGAGTTGTCGAGCGACTGCATGACGAGGCCGATGATGGTCCGCTCCGACCAGCGCCGGTTGGAGAGCGAACGGGCCATCAGCCACGGGTGGCGTGCCACGTTGCCGAGCCAGCCCGCGACGCGCGCCTTGCCGCCCCTCACCGTGTACGGGACCTGGAGCACGGTGAGGCTGCCCATCGCGTTGGACTTCTTGCCGTAGCGGACGGGCTCGATGTGCGTGTTGGCGTTCGGGTGGATCGACGAGGTGATCGCGACGCCCTTGGTGAAGTCGGCCTTCTCCGTGCCGTGCCGCTTGCGGTAGCGGCGGTCGGTGGTCTGGGCGCCGACCAGGGCCTCGGAGTTGGTGCGGGTGAGGGTGCCGAGCCGCTTCGATATGTGCGGCAGCAGGCCGTTGTCCTTCATGCGGTGCAGGAGCGTCTGCGTACCGTACGTACCGGCGGCGACGACGACCTTGCGGGCCTTGAAGGTGCGGCCTCTGCCCTTGCGCTTGTCGTCGGTGGGCAGGGTGGCGACGGCGAAGCCGCCCTGCGAGTCCTCGGTGACGGCGACGACCGAGGTCATCGGGTGGATGACCGCGCCGGCCTTCTCCGCCAGGTAGAGGTAGTTCTCGTTGAGGGTGTTCTTCGCGCCGTGCCGGCAGCCGGTCATGCACTCGCCGCACTCGGTGCAGGATCTGCGGGACGGTCCCGCGCCGCCGAAGTAGGGGTCGGGAACTTCCGTCCCCGGCCGGGTCGTTGAACGACCGTCCGCGTCCTTCTCGTCGCCGAAGAAGACGCCGACGGGCGCCATGTGGAAGCTGTCGCCGACCCCCATCTCCTGGGCGGCGGCCTTCAGATGGATGTCCGAGGGCGTCGTCGTCGGGTTGAGCCGCACTCCGAGCATGCGCTTGGCCTGCTCGTAGTAGGGGTGCAGTTCGTCCTGCCAGTCCGTGATGTCCTTCCACTGCGGGTCCTTGAAGAACGGTTCGGGCGGTACGTAGAGGGTGTTGGCGTAGTTGAGCGAGCCGCCGCCGACTCCGGCGCCCGCGAGGACCATCACGTTGCCGAGCAGGTGGATGCGCTGGATGCCGAAGAGGCCGAGGGCGGGGGCCCAGAGGTAGTTCTTCAGGTCCCAGGAGTTCTTGGGCAGCGTCGCGCGCGTGAAGCGGCGGCCCGCCTCGAGCACGCCGACGCGATATCCCTTCTCCGTCAGCCGCAGCGCGGACACGGCGCCGCCGAAGCCGCTGCCCACGACGACCACGTCGTAGTCGTACGCGTCGTCGCCCACCTGGATCTGGGCAGAGCTCTCCTGTGACATCGACTCTCCTCGTCAAATTGCCCGCGGGCCGTCTGTGGGTCTGTGGTTGCTCGCGCGGTTCCCCGCGCCCCTTACGGGGCGCTGCTAACGCAGTCGGAACGCCTTCATGACCTTCAGGCTCGCGGTCATGAACGCCGCGTACTTCTCGTCGTCCATGCCGAAGGAGGGCGCCAGCGGCATGATCCGCTGGGTGGCGACGGTCTGCGCCTCGGTGTACTTGAGGATGCCCTCGGAGCCGTGGCGGCGGCCCAGACCGGAGTCCTTCATGCCGCCCATCGGGGACTGCACGCTGCCGTAGGCGGGCGCGTAGCCCTCGTTGACGTTGACGGTGCCGGTGCGCAGGCGGGCGGCGATCTTGCGGCCGCGGCCGGTGTCCTTCGTCCAGACCGAGGAGTTCAGGCCGTACGACGTGGCGTTGGCGAGCTCGACCGCCTCGTTCTCGTCCGTGAAGCGGTAGATGGAGACGACGGGGCCGAAGGTCTCCTCGCCGCACACCGCCATCGGGGCCTCGACGCCGTCCAGGATGGTCGGCTCGTAGAAGTAGGGGCCGATGTCGGGGCGCGCGACGCCGCCCGCGACGAGCGTGGCGCCCTTGGCGACGGCCTCCTCGACGTGCCGGGTCACGGTCTCCAGCTGGCGCTCGCCGACGAGGGAGCCCATGTCGGCGCCGTACGCGAGGGACGTGCCGAGCCGTATCGCCTTCGTACGTTCCGCGAAGCGCGCCACGAACTCGTCCGCGATCGACTCGTGGACGTACAGCCGCTCGATGGAGATGCACAGCTGGCCCGCGGAGGAGAAGCAGGCGCGCACCGCGCCCGACGCGGCCTTGTCGATGTCGGCGTCGTGCAGCACCAGCATGGCGTTCTTGCCGCCGAGTTCGAGCGAGACGCCGACCAGGCGCGCGGCGGCGCCCTGCGCGACCTCGCGTCCTGTGCGGGTGGAGCCGGTGAAGGAGACGTAGTCGGCGTGCTTGACGACCTCGGGGCCGACGACGGGGCCCTCGCCGAGGACGACCTGGAAGGCCTCGGACGGCAGGCCCGCCTCGATGATCAGGTCGCGGGCCCACAGGGCGGTCAGGCAGGTCTCCGTGTCGGGCTTCATCACGAGGGCGTTGCCCGCGACGAGGGCGGGCAGCGCGTCGCCGATGGAGAGTTCGAGCGGGTAGTTCCAGGGGGCGATCTGGCCGACGACGCCGCGCGGCTGCCGGTTCTCCGTGACCTTGGTGAGGGTCGGGACGACGCCGGTGTGCCGCTTCGGGCTGAGGTACGAGGGGGCCTTGCGGCCGTAGTGCCGGGCTGCGACGGCGACGGCCTGGATCTCCTCGTGCGCGTGCAGCCGGGACTTGCCGGTCTCCAGCTGTATCAGGTCGAGGACTTCGGCCTGGCGCTGGAGCACCAGGTCGTGGAAGCGCAGCAGGACGGCGGCGCGCTGCTTCACCGGGGTCCTGGCCCAGGCGATCTGGGCGGTGCGGGCCCGCTCGAAGGCGGTGGCCACGTCCTCGGGGGTGGACTCGGGCAGGTCGGCCAGCTTCTCGCCGGTGAGCGGCGTGTGGTTGGCCGTACGTCCCGACCCGATGACGTCACGGGTGAGCTGGGCGATCAGCTCGGGCGTGACCACGTCGGCGGCGGTGCGCGCGCCGTCGGGGGCCGGGGCGGTCGGGTTCGTTCCGAGGGGCGCTGCGGTGGCCTGCGAGTCCGTCATGCTCGTGAGAGTAGGCGCACGTCAGGGTTTTGGGTACCCATCGGTAACGGCTTCACGGGCCACTCGCACCACGCCAGTGATTGCTGGCGACAAAGCTGCTGATCAGGGCGTTGTCGCCAGCGGGACGAGCCTCGGAGCAGTTTTCAGAGCTTGCTGAGCTCCAGGTCGGCGATGGCGGTCTCGGCGACCTCGCGGCCGCGGGCGGTGAAGTCGCCCTTGCCGGGATAGTCGATCCACAACCGGTACATGTCCCCGGACTTGGTCCGGTAGTACAGAATCCTGGCCTCGCGCGGCAGCTCGGACTGCGAGTCGGTGTACGTGACCGTGTTCTCGGCGGCACCGCGGTCCCGGTACTTCGTCTCCTTGGTCCTGGCGACGGGAGCGGGGTCGCCGGCCATGTCGCTGATCGAGCTCTCGCCGCTCTCCTCGAACGTCTCCGCGTCGGCGTACGCCTGGGCCGCCGCGGTCCCCGCGACCTGCAGCGAGGTGTCCTTCTTCTCCGCGAGGTCGAGCGTGATGAAGACGGCACCGCTGGGGTCGGTGTACCTGGCCCAGGACTTGTCCGTGTCGGTGGCCTCCGGCTTGCTCTCCGCGTAGCCCTCCGGAGCGGAGACGGTGGCGGCGACCGCCTTCGCCTCGTGCTTCTTCCATGCCTCGGCGTCCGAGCTACCGAAGGGGTTCAACGCCACGAGGACCCCGGCGGCCACGGCCGCGACGACCACACCGGCGACGACCACAAGGGCCTTGCGGCTCAGGAAGATTCCCTTGCCGTGCTGCTGCCCGGAGCCGCCGCCCGCCACCGTGACGACCTGCGTCGGCGCCGGCTGCGGCGGCCTGGCAGCCTCCTCCAGGAGGGTGCGGACCTGTGCGGCGTCCGGACGCTGGGCCGGGTCCTTGGCCAGCAGCCGGTTGATCGCCTCGGCGAGCGGTCCGGAGGCCGACGCGGGCGCGGCGGGAGTCGCGTTCAGGACGGACTGAAGTGTCGCGGGCGTGTTGTTGCGGCGGAAGGGCGAGACGCCCTCCGTCGCCGCGTACAGGACGACGCCCAGCGACCAGAGATCGGATGCGGGGCCCGGCCGCTGCCCCAACACCCGCTCCGGGGCGATGAATTCGGGCGAGCCGACGAAGCCACCGGTGTCCGTCAGGTTCGTCTCGCCCTCGATCTGGGCGATGCCGAAGTCGGTGAGGACGACGCGGTCGTGCCGGCCGAGCATGACGTTGTCCGGCTTCACGTCACGGTGCAGGATGCCCGCCTGGTGCGCGGCGTCCAGGGCGTTCAGGACCTCGAGGCCGATGCGCGCGGCGTCGCGGGCGCCGAGCGTGCCCTCCTGGAGCGCGGCGCCCAGGGAACGGCCCTGGACGAGCTCCATCACGATCCACGGCTGGCCGTCCTCGACCGCCACGTCGTGGACGTTGACCACGGCGGGGTGATCGAGGCGGGCGGCGGCGCGCGCCTCGCGGCGCATCCGCTCGAAGGCGTTGGCCCGCTCCCGCTCCGGCAGGTGGTCGGGGAGGCGCGGCTCCTTCACGGCGACCTCGCGGTCCACCGTCTCGTCCTTGGCGCGCCAGACCGTGCCCATGCCGCCGTGGCCGAGCTTGGCGAGCAGCCGGTAGCGCTTGGCGATCAGCCGGCCCGCGCCCGGCTCGGACTGCGCGTGCAGGGTCTGCTGCGGCTGCTGTGAGGGCTGGGGCTGCTGCGAGGGCTGTGGGTGCTGCGAGGGCTGTGGGTGCTGTGAGGGCTGGGGCTGCTGCGAGGGCTGTGGGTGCTGCTGCTGCGGGTGTTGCGAGGGCTGTGGGTGCTGCTGCGCGGGCTGTGGGTGCAGCGGCTGCGCATACGGATTGTCGGGGTGAATCCCCTCGCCATGGCCGGATTGCCCCGGTACGCCCGGCCGTTGTGGCGGCTGCAGGCCGAAGCTGGTGGGTTCGTACGGCCCGTAAGAGGCTCCCCCGTTGTCACTCATGCCCACATCCTTACCCTGCCGGGCACCACGCTTTCCAGCCAGGGCCCCCATTGTGACCGGGGTGATGCACGCCGGGGAGCGTCATCGGCGTACGAACGTGTCCACCGCCGCGTCGAAGTACCGCCGCGCCTGCCCCGCGTCCCCGGCCGGCGCCGAGACCCACACGTCGAACATCCGGCCGCCCTCCTGCCAGCACAGGTCGAGCGTGCGCCGACCGCCCTCGTCGTCGCCGTAGCCGTCCCAGGTGAACTCCCACAGGGCGGCGGGCCTGCCGTTGCGCGTGGTCTCCGTGACCCTGCTGTCGCGGTAGCCGGGGTTGTCGCGTGCCCCTTCGGCGTCGGCGCGGCGCTGCGCCGCGAGCGGGCCGCCGCGCCCCGAGGCCGCCTCCTTGATGCCGATGCGGTAGGTGCCGTCCGACGAGACGTAGAAGACGCGGCGTCCGTCCACCTGGCGCCGGAAGCCCTCGGGGACGGCGAGCGCGAAGCCCTTGGGGTCCTTGGCGATGCGGTAGCCCTGGGGCGCCTCGGGCGACGACGGCCTCGGCGTGCGCGTCGTCACGGTGACCGTGGGCGTCGGAGAGCCCTGCGACGCGGAGGGCGACAGGGTGGCCGGTGTGCCCCCGCTGTCGCCGTCCCTGCCCATCAGGACCACGGCGGAGACCCCGGCCCCGGCGAGCGCGGCCACCAGCGCGGCGGCGATCATGAATGCCCGGCCGTGCTTCTCCGGCTTCACGAGTCCCGCGGCGGCCCGGCTCGCGAGCAGCTCCCGCTCGGCGGGTGTCTGACCGCCTCGCCCCGGTCGGCCGGGCAGGCCCACCCGCCCGGGTAACCCCGACAACCCCGGAAGTCCCGGCAGCCCGGAGCCGGGTCTCTCCCGCTCCACCGTCGGCATCCGCCCCGTCTCGACGTACACCCGCAGCAGCCCCTCCGCCTCCGCCGCGTCGAGCCGCCGGTCGGGGTCGCGGTCGAGGAGGCCGAGCACCACGGGCAGCAGCGGCGCGGCCGCCGCGGGTGGCCGGATGTCGTCGTAGACGACGGCGTGCAGGACGCCGCCGATGGAGTCGCGGCGGAACGGGGACTCACCGGTCAGCGCGGTGACCAGCAGCGCGCCGAGCGACCACAGGTCCGACTCGGGCCCCGTCCGCTCGCCCGCCATCCGCTCCGGCGCGGTGTACTCGGGCGAACCCACGAACGACCCGACCTCCGTCAACGTCGTCGCCCCGGTGAGCTGCGCGATCCCGAAGTCGGTGAGCACGACGCGGCCCGTCGACCGCTCCAGGAGGACGTTGGCGGGCTTGAGGTCGCGGTGCAGGATGCCCGCCTCGTGCGCGGTGCGCAGGGCACCGACCAGGTCGATGCCCATCCTTGCGACGGCGTGCGCGTCCAGGGGCCCGCCCCGCGCGATCCGCCCGGCCAGCGAGCCGCCTTCGACCAACTCCATCACTATGTACGGCTGTTCGTCCTGCACGACGACGTCGTGGACGACGATGACGTGCGGATGCCGCAGCTGCGCCACGGCCCGCGCCTCACGCAGGGTCCGCTCGCGCTGCTGCTCCGCCTCGACGTCCGAGAGGGTCTCGTCGCGCGCCAGTTCCTTGACCGCGACCTGGCGCCCCAGAAGCAGATCGGTGGCACGCCACACGACCCCCATGCCGCCCCGTCCGAGCCGCGCCTCGAGGCGGTAACGGCCCGCGATCACACGTGCGCCGCCCCCGCCGACGCCACCCCCGCCGGCTCCTCCACCTGCACCACCGGCGTGGTCTCCCAGGCTCCCCATGCGGCCATCATGCCCCACACGTGTGCGAACGGAATGGGGCGAAGTGAGCCGCGGGCCGGTTCCGGCCGCTGCCGCCCGACTTCACAGGGGTGGGCGCGGGCGCTCAGCGCTCCCGCCACCCCCGGAGCATCGCGTCGAACTGCTCGCGCGTGGTGTCCCAGCCGGCTGCCGGGGCCGACATGTACAGCGCGTACTCGACGCCGTCACGGCTGAGATAGGTCTGCTCTATGGCGCGGCGCGGGCCCGCGGTCGTGTCGTTCGCACCCGCAGTCCAGCTGAACTCCCAGAGCGCGCCGGGCTGATCGCGGAATACGTTCGAATCCATCCGCAGCCGCCGGTACTCGGGGAGTTTGACCCGCAGGTTCTTCTCCAGGGACAGCTGGTGGGCGTACGAACTCTTGAACTGGGGGTTCTTCTCGACGGCGACGCGCAGGAACCGGCGTCCGCCGTCGGGGGTGTAGTCGACCTGGTTGCCGTTCGCCTCGCGCTTCCACTCCTTGGGCAGCACAAGGCTGAAGCCCTCGGGGTCGTTCACGCGCTGCCAGTCGTCGGGTATGCGGCCCACCTCCTTGCCCGGCTCGTCCTCCGCGCTGTTCCCCGACTCCTGCGTGCCGGCGGCGAAGTGCAGATAGCCGAAGACGCCACCGCCGCCGACCAGCGCGGCCGCCACGACGAGCGCGACGATCGCGGGCCAGCGGCGACGCTCACGCGGGCCCTGACCGCCGACGACGGTGTGGGCGTCCCGGCGGGCGCCGGGGGCGGTGCCGGAGGCTGTGCCCGTACCGGGGGCGGTGCCGGAGGCTGTGTCCGTGCCGGGGGCGGTGTCGGTGCCTGTGCCTGTGCCTGTGCGTGTGCCTGTGCCAGGGGCTTGGAAGTGCGCGTGCGTGTACGGCGCCGCCGGGGTGTCGCTCCGCGTGTACGCCGACGGGAACTTCCCCTGCGCGTCCGTGTGCGGTCCGGAGGCCGGGTGCACCTGCGTCGGGACGTACGCCTGCGCGTGCTGCGGCCGTCGCCCCTCCGCGGCCTCGGCCAGCATCAGTTCGGCTTCCTCGGCGGTCGGCCGGGTCTCCGGGTCCTTGCGCAGCAGCGCGCTGATGACGGGGGCGAGGACCCCCGCGTGCCGGGGCGGCGCGGGCTCCTCCGTGACCACGGCCTGCATGGTGCCGAGCGGCGACGTGCGCCGGAACGGGGAGAAGCCCTCGACGGCCGTGTACAGCGTGGCGCCGAGCGCCCACAGGTCGGAGGCGGGCCCGGGGTTGCCGCCGCTGACGCGCTCGGGCGCCAGATAGTCGACCGAGCCGACGACTTCCCCGGTCCGCGTGATCGTGGAGTCGCCCTCGATCGCGGCGATCCCGAAGTCGGTGAGCAGAATCCGCCGGTCGTCGGAGAGGAGTACGTTGCCGGGCTTGACGTCGCGGTGCAGGACCCCGGCGGCGTGCGCGGCGCGCAGGGCCTTCAGGGTCCACAGGCCGATGCGGGCGGCCTCGACCGGTTCGACGCGGTCGTCGTCCTTGACGGCGTCCGCCAGCGAGCGGCCCTCGACCAGCTCCATCACGATCCAGGGCCGGTCGTCGTACTGGATGACGTCGTGCACGGTGACGACGGCGGGGTGGTTGATGCGGGCGGCGGCCCGTGCCTCCGTCTGCGTCCGCGCGAAGAGGACGGCACGGTCGGCCTCCTGCACGAACTGGGCAGCCGTCAGCTCCTTGACGGCGACGGCACGGTGCAGCACCTCGTCCTGCGCACGCCACACCCGTCCCATGCCACCGCGGCCGATGGACTCCACGAGTCGGTAGCGGCCCGCGAGGAGCAGGCCCTGCATCTGGTTCACGTTCCCCCGCAATGGTATTGACAGGGCCAGGTTAAGGAGCGGGAAGCGCGCTGGGAACCACAGGGGGTCTCAGGAGACCGCACTGTGACGCATGCCGTTCATGTCCAGAGTGCCCCAATCGCCTGGCTCCGAGGGTGTGACGAGGGCCGGAACCGCGCCGGGACCGCGCCGCAACCGCACCCGAACCGGCTCAGTCGGTGACCCGGTAGGTGGCCGACGCCTGCTCGTACAGCCGGTCCACCTCGTCCCGTTCGGCCTCGGGCCCGCGCACCTGCACCACGTGGTACTTCCCGCCGACGACCATCGCCAGATTGCGTACGAAGACCTCACGGCCCGCGGAGTCCTGCCAGGTGAACTGCCCCTCGGCCATGGCGCGTCCGCCGACGTCGATACGGCGCATCCCGCTGGAGGTCGCCCAGGAGGAGTCCCGGAACGGCTGCAGCTCGCGCTCGTCCTCACGCTGGTACTTCATGGGGTCGCTGCCGTAGCCGTCCGTGGTGTCACGTCCCGGCACCACCAGCAGCTCGAAGGCGCCGTGCGTGTAACGGACCTGACCCCGGCCGTTCTTGGGCTGCCGGTCCCAGCCCTTGGCGACGGCGACGTGGAAGCCCTCGGGGTCCTTGCTCAGGGTGAATCCCTGCGGCAGGTCGGGGCGGTTGGTGGTCTGCGGCTCCTGCGAACCCGGACTCCTGCCCGGCTTGCCCTCGCCTTCCCCCTTCTCCCGCTCCTTCTCGTTCTCCTTCTCCTTCTCGTTCTCCTTCTCTCTCTCGCGCTCCTTCTCGGTGCCGTCGGCCCCGCCGCTCGCGCCCGGAGCCGAACTGACCTCGCCCGCGGTCCCGGCGCGATCGCCCGACGCACCGTCATCGGCCTTGGGCATGAACACCATGGCGTACACGACGGCCGCCGCGAGCCCGAGCAGGATGGCGATCAGCAGCAGCCGCCCCAGCGAACGGGGGCGGGCCGGCCCGCGGTCCCCCGGCTCGCGGGCCCGGTCCCTCGGCTCGTGGGCCCGGTCCCTCGGCTCGCGGGTCGGCCGAGGGGCGCTCGGGGCCCGTATGGACGACGTGACGCGCACGTCACTCCCTGCCCCTCCTCTCCCCTTGCCGCCACGCCCCTTGCCGCGCTTGTGCCGCCCGTGCCCCTGGCCGTTCCCGGAGGCGGCAGCCGCGGCCCCGCGCCGCTTGCGCACGACCTCGCCACGACGGCGTACGACGGGCAGCCGGCCCGCGTCGTACGGCGGCACCGGCACGACGTTCACCCCGGCCTCCGGTTCCGGCGCTGACCGCACCAGCGAACGCAGCCAGCCGCTCAGCTCCTCGAAGTCGAGCCGCTCGGTCGGGTCCTGACGCAGCAGCGACTCGACCACGGGCCGCAGCGGGCCGCACTCCTCGGCGAAGGCGGGCGGTTCGGCGCAGACGAGCTGTACGAGTTCGGCCGGGCTGTCCTCCGGGTACGGCGCGTGTCCCTGCACGGCGCGAAAGAGCAGCGCTCCCAGGGCCCATAGGTCGGTGGCGGGGCCGATCGGCGCGGCGAGCCGCCAGTTCTCGTGCACGGGTCCGGCCTGTTCGGGCGCCCACCGCTCGGTGACGGCGCCGACCACCACCATGCGCGCGTGCCGGGCGCGCTCGGCGGCGAGGGCGGTGGTCGGTCCGCGCGAGGCGGCTCCGGCGGCGGTGCCCTCGTCCCAGCTCGCGTGCCCGGTGGCGGCCGCGTCCCCGCGCGTGTCCTCGTACTCATCGGGGGAGTGCTTCTGGAGCCGCTCCTCGGCGCCCGCGCCCTCGTCCCGCGCGTCGCGCGCCACGGGGGCCGTGTTCCGCGGCACCGCGCCGTGCCAGGGCGGCCTGTCGCCTGCCACGCCGTAGGGGTCCGGTATCTGCCCGGCCGGACCGGCACCGTGCCCTCCCGAGCTCTCCGCGCCCTCCGCGCCCTCCGCGCCCTGTGCGTACACCCGTCCGGCAGCTCGCGTCCCCGCGCGATACGCCGCGACGGCTCCCGTACGCCCGGCCCGCGCACCGCCGCTCCCTGCGGACTCCGGCGCGGGGTCCAGCCCCACGTCTCCGGCTTCGTGGCCGCCACGAGACGCACCGCCCGGGCCGGCCGCACCCCCGTGCTCCGCCACGTTGCCGACCGAGCCCGCCGAACCGGCCGCCTCCCCCGTCTCGACCGGCCGGGGGTCGTACCCGCAGAGCGCCTCCTCGGCCGCGCCCGCCGCCAGCCCCGTCAGCATCACGCGGCCGTCGTCGCAGATCAGCACGGTCCTCGCGGTGATGTTCCGATGCACCCACCCGTGTCCGTGGAGCACGCGCAGCGCCGCGAGGACGTCCGCAGCGACCTCGGCGGCCCGGAACGGGCTGAGCGGCCGGTCCGCGAGGAGCGCCGCCAGCGGCCTCGCCGCCACCAACTCGCTGACTATCCAGAGCGAGCCGCCCTCGGCGAACACGTCGAAGACCTGGTCGAGCCGTGGATGGTCCGGAATCTGCGCGGCGGTCTGCGCCGCCTCCATGGCGCGCCGCACCGCCGGGTCCGTCGGCCTGCGCGTCGTCCGCGCCGCGGCCCGCCGCACTCCGGCCCCGCCGGCCCCCGCCCGCGGCACGAACCCGTCGGGCAGGTCGTCCTCGTCGAGCATCTCCGCCTCGACGATCTCGGGCAGCGGCACCTGCCGCACGAGAACTTCCTGCCCGCTGTACGTGTCGAAGGCGCGCGACTCGGCGAGTTCGTACTCGTCGGAGGGCGGCAGCGGCAGGCGGTACCGGTCGGCGAGCACCCGACCCGCGTAGTCGTCCACGATGCCTTCCCCGTCCGCCCGGTGGTCAAATCCGTTCGTCTTGCGGCCCGTTGCGGCAGCGTACGGTCCGCAAGCACTCACGATACGTGCCGTGGGCGAACCGCAATGAGGGGATACGAGATCTCAGGCTCAGGACTTCGGCTCGAACGTCCTTGTGAAGGTCCGCCACGCGCCCCGCCGCTCTTCGCTGCCCCAGTCATCGGCCTTGGCGGTGTACATCATTCCGTACCCCAGACCGCCGTTGACGACGAAGCCGCGGTCTATCGACCGGTACTTGGTGCCGCCGTCGACGTAGGTGAACTCCCAGTCGGCCGTGTTCCAGCCGCGGAAGCCGACCTTCTCTATGCGGATCCGGTCGTACTGCGGCCGGACCATGTAGTTCTCCTGGTTCTTCCAGTCGCTGACCGGGTTGTCCTTGGGAGTGGTGGTCCAGCCGATCAGCAGCTTCTGCCCGCCGGGCCCGCCGAACCGCGCGCCCGCCCGGCCGGTGGACTGGTACTTCCACCCCTTGGGAAGCCCGATCTTGAAGCCCTGGGAGTGCTTGTACGTCGACTCGGCGCCGTCCTCCGGCTTCTTGTCGTCGCCCTTGCTCGGGTCGTTCCCCTTGCCCTCGTCCGGCTCGGAACTCTCGTCCTTGCCCGGGTCCTTGTCCTGGTCGTCCCCGGTACCGGTGCCCTTGTCCGGTTCCTTGCCGGTGTCCTTGCCCGCGTCCTTGTCGGCGTCGCCCTGTCCGCCGCCACCGGCGGTGGCCCCGCTGGACGCGGCCTTGTCGCCGCCCTTGTTGTCCTCGCTGCCGGCGTTGTCGTTGCCGAGCGCGAGGGCGAGCACCGTACCGAGCACGGCGAGCACGACCACCACGGACAGGATCACCAGGGTCCGGCGCGGCACCACATCGGTGAGCGACGCCTTGACGGGCGGCCTCGGCGGCACGGCCCGCGCACCGGAAGGGGAGCCGGTGGACGGCGATTCGTTCGACGTGCGCGTGGACGCGGGCGTGCCCGTGGAGCGCGCGGTGGCAGCCGCGGCCGCCTTCCGCACCGACTGGAACGCCCCCTTCACCCGCTCGGCGGCCTCCTCGGCCTTGCGCCCGGCGGACCCGCCGGCCCCGGAGGAACCGACAGCCCCGCCGGCCCGGGTGGTCCCGGCGGCAGCGGCCGGACCGGCGGCGCCCCCGGGGACACCGGCCGCGCCGGCACCCGCGGCACCCGCGGCCTTCGTGGTCCTCGGCGACTTCGTCAGCCTGGCCGACATGGAAGTCTTTGGAGTCTTCGGCGCCTTGGGAGGCTGGGCCGGCGGCGCGGGCGGCAGCGGCACGACCTTGGTCGCCTCCACCGGCTCCGGCTCCACCTTGAGGTCCGGCGCGTGGATGACGTCCATGAGGAGCGCCCGCGCTCCCGCGTCGTCGAGCCGCTGCTCCGGGTCCTTGGCGAGCAGGCCGTAGATGACCTTCTCCAACGGGCCCGCGTTCACCGGCTGTTCGACGTCCTCGGTCATCACCGCGGTGAGCGTCGCGATGGCCGACCCCTTGTCGTACGGGGGCACGCCCTCCACGGCCGCGTACAGCAGGCCGCCCAGCGACCACAGGTCTGCCGCGGGACCCGGCTTGTGCCCGCGGGCGCGCTCCGGCGAGATGTACGAGGGAGCGCCGACGAGCATGCCGGTGGACGTGATCGACGGGTCTCCCTCGACCTGCGCGATGCCGAAGTCCGTCAGCACGACGCGCCCGTCCTCGGCGATCAGCACGTTCGACGGCTTCACGTCGCGGTGCAGGATGCCCTCACGGTGCGCGGACCGCAGCACGTCGAGCACGGCGAGGCCGACCTCGGCCGCCCGGCGCGGCGTGAGCGTCCCGTCCTCGCGGATCGCCTCGGCGAGGGACTTGCCCTCGACCAGCTCCATCACGATCCACGGCCGGTCGTCCTCGTCGACCACGTCGTAGACCGTCACGGCGCTGGTGTTGCGGATCCGCGCGATCGCCTTCGCCTCGCGCAGCGTTCGCGTGATGAGCCGCCGCTTCTCCTCGTCGTCGATACTCGAGGGGAACCGCAGCTCCTTCACCGCGACCGTGCGGCCAAGGGTCTCGTCCTTGGCGCGCCAGACAGTGCCCATGCCTCCGCGGCCGAGCACCTCTCCCAGCCGGTACCGGCCGGCGAGGAGACGTTCGCTCTTGTCCCGACGGGCGTCACCCGTCTGCTCCGCGTCCGACATGCGTCCCCTCTGCTGCTACCGCTGCTACCCGAGCAACCCGCCCTGACAGAGCCTTCATTGTCCCTTACTCGGGGACCGGCCGGCGCCCAGGGTCCGTCGACCCCGTCCCGCCCCATGATGTACCGCGCACGAGGTGGGAACCGCCATGCCGACACAGCGCCCCATACCGGTCATACTCCCGGCCGCGGTGCTCCTGCGTGAAGTCTCCTGCCAGTAAAGGTGAAGTCCCCTGCTAGGAAAGGGGAACGACGTCCGGGGCGCCGAGGCGTGCCGCGTCCGCCGTCAGGTCGTCCGGCTGCCGCTGCGACTCCCGCTCGGCCTCCACCCGCTTCTCGTAGTGCTGCACCTCCCGCTCGATCTGGTCCTTGTCCCAGCCGAGGACGGGGGCCATCAGCTCGGCGCACTCCCTGGCGCTGCGCGTGCCCCGGTCGAACGTCTCGATCGAGATGCGTGTCCGCCGGGTCAGCACGTCGTCGAGGTGCCGGGCGCCTTCGTGTGACGCGGCGTAGACGACCTCGGCCCGGAGGTAGTCGTCGGCGCCCGGCAGCGGCGCGCCCAGCTTCGGGTCCGCGGTGATGAGTTCGAGTACTTCCTCGGCCATCGAGCCGTACCGGTTCAACAGGTGTTCCACGCGCACCACATGAAGACCCGTCCGGGCGGCGATCCTCGCGCGGGCGTTCCACAGCGCCTTGTACCCCTCGGCGCCGACGAGGGGGATGTCCTCGGTGACGCAGTCGGCGACGCGCTGGTCGAGGCCGTGCACCGCCTCGTCGACGGCGTCCTTGGCCATCACGCGGTACGTCGTGTACTTGCCGCCCGCGACGACCACCAGGCCGGGCGCCGGGTGCGCGACCGTGTGCTCGCGGGACAGCTTGCTCGTGGCGTCCGACTCACCCGCGAGCAGCGGCCGCAGGCCCGCGTACACCCCCTGGACGTCGTCGCGGGAGAGGGGCACCGCGAGCACCGAGTTCACATGCTCCAGGAGGTAGTCGATGTCTGCGCTGGAGGCGGCCGGGTGGGCCTTGTCGAGGTCCCAGTCCGTGTCGGTCGTGCCCACGATCCAGTGCCGCCCCCACGGGATGACGAAGAGGACGCTCTTCTCGGTCCGCAGGATCAGTCCGGTCGTCGCGTTGATCCGGTCCTTGGGCACGACCAGGTGGATGCCCTTGGACGCCCTGACGTGGAACTGGCCGCGCTCGCCGACCATCGCCTGGGTGTCGTCGGTCCACACACCGGTCGCGTTGACGACCTGTTTGGCGCGGATCTCGTACTCCCCGCCACCCTCCACGTCCTGCACCCGGGCGCCGACGACGCGCTCGCCCTCGCGCAGGAAGCCGGTGACCTTCGCGCGGTTGGCGACCTTCGCTCCATACGCCGAAGCGGTGCGCACAAGGGTGGCCACATAGCGCGCGTCGTCCATCTGGGCGTCGTAGTACTGCATGGCGCCGACGAGGGCGTCCTTCTTCAGGCAGGGGGCCACGCGCAGGGCGTGGCGGCGCGTCAGATGGCGGTGCATGGGCAGGCCGCGGCCGTGTCCGCGCGACATCGACATGGCGTCGTAGAGGGCGACGCCCGATCCCGCGTACAACCTCTCCCAGCCCTTGTGCTGCAAGGGGTAGAGGAACGGCACCGGCTTCACGAGGTGCGGGGCGAGGCGCTCCAGGAGCAGGCCGCGCTCCTTGAGCGCCTCCCGCACGAGCGCGAAGTCGAGCATCTCCAGATAGCGGAGGCCGCCGTGGATCAGCTTGCTCGACCGGCTCGACGTGCCGGAGGCCCAGTCCCGCGCCTCGACGAGGCCGGTGGACAGGCCGCGGGTCACCGCGTCGAGTGCCGTCCCCGCGCCGACCACGCCCGCGCCCACGACCAGGATGTCCAGCTCTCGTTCGGCCATTCCCGCAAGTGACTCGGCGCGCTGCGCCGGCCCGAGTGTCGCTGTCCTCACCGCTGCCTCCCGTTGAGATCGGGTGTGGTCGGACTCACATCATGCCCAGATTTCCGCGCCGCCCGCTGAACGCGACCCCAGCCTGTGGACAACACTCCGGAGCTCCACGCGATGCAATACCGCAAATCGGTCATATTTACTCCTAGTCTGACATTGCGCTGGTCCGCCTTGTCCACAGGGCTTGCGCACTCGTCCCGGTCCGGATATTGGGAGGACGGCCCACCGCCATGCCCGCAGATCTCGCTGTCATCGGCCTCGGCCACCTCGGCCTGCCCCTCGCCCAGGCCGCCGTCTCCGGCGGCATCGCCACCATCGGCTACGACCCCGTCCGCGCCGCCGACCTGGCCGGCGGCCGGCTGCCCTGCGACGGCGCCGAAGGCACCCTCACGGCCGCCGACGTCCGCCGGATGCTCTCGGGGGGCTTCCGGCCGACCGTCAACCCGGCCGAGCTCGGCCGCGTCCGCACCGCCGTCATCTGCGCCCCCACGCCACCGGCCGCGGACCGCTCGCTCGATCTCGGTCAGGTGGCCGAGGCAGCCAGGGCGCTGGCCGCGCGCCTGCGGCCGCACACCACCGTGATCCTCGAATCCCCCGCCTACCCGGGGACCACCGAGGAATTCCTCCGCCCGATCCTCGAAACGGGCTCGGGCCTGCGGGCGGGCCGCGATTTCCACCTCGCGTACTCCCCCGGCCGCCTCGACCCCGGCAACCGCACCCACGGCTACGCGGGCACCCCGAAGGTCATCGGCGGACTCACCCCCGCCTGCACCGAGTCGGCCGCCGCCTTCTACGGCCGCCTCACCGACAAGGTCGTGCGCGCCCGCGGCCCCCGCGAGGCCGAGACCGTGCACCTCCTGGAGACCAACTACCGGCACGTCAACATGGCCCTGGTCAACGAGATGGCGGTCCTCTGCCACGACCTCGGCATCGACCTGTGGGACGTCATCCGCTGCGCCGAGACGAAGCCCTTCGGCTTCCAGGCCTTCCGCCCCGGGCCCGGCGTCGGCGGCCACGGCGTCCCCCTGGACATCCCGAACCCCTCGCGCGGTGTCCGCCCCCTGCGCATGGTCGAACTGGCCCAGCAGGTCAACGACCGCATGCCGCAGTACGTCATCCAGCGCTCGGCGACCCTGCTCAACGAACACGGCAAGTCCGTCCGCGGCGCCCGCGTGCTGCTCCTCGGCGTCACCTACAAGCCCGACCTCGCCGACCAGCAGGGCGCCCCCGCGCAGGAGGTGGCGACGCGCCTCATGGAGCTCGGCGCGGCCGTCAGCTACCACGACCCGTACGTGCCCAACTGGAGCGTGCTCGGCCGCCCCGTCCCGCGCGCGGACTCCCTCTACGAGGCGGCGGCCGACGCCGACCTCACGATCCTGCTCCAGCACCACCGCACGTACGACCTCCAGGGTCTGGCCGTGAAGGCCCAGCTCCTCCTCGACACCAGGGGCGCGACCCCGGCGGGCGCGGCACACCGCCTGTGACGCTTCGGGACGACAAGAAGGGCCCCGGTACGAAGTACCGGGGCCCTTCCGTGTGCGTTCCGTCAGCGCTTGTGCTGCGAGTCCGCGACCGTCACCTCGACGCGCTGGAACTCCTTGAGCTCGCTGTAGCCCGTCGTCGCCATCGCGCGGCGCAGCGCTCCGAAGAAGTTCATCGAGCCGTCCGGGATGTGCGACGGGCCTGTGAGGATCTCCTCCGTGGTGCCGACCGTGCCGAGGTCGACCTTCTTGCCGCGCGGCACGTCCTCGTGGACGGCCTCCATGCCCCAGTGGTGGCCCTTGCCGGGCGCGTCCGTGGCGCGGGCCAGCGGGGAGCCCACCATCACGGAGTCCGCGCCGCAGGCGATGGCCTTGGGCAGGTCGCCGGACCAGCCCACGCCGCCGTCGGCGATGACGTGCACGTACCGGCCGCCGGACTCGTCCATGTAGTCACGGCGGGCGGCCGCGACGTCGGCGACGGCCGTGGCCATCGGGACCTGGATGCCCAGGACGTTGCGCGTGGTGTGCGCGGCGCCGCCGCCGAAGCCGACCAGGACACCCGCGGCGCCCGTGCGCATCAGGTGCAGGGCGGCGGTGTACGTGGCGCAGCCGCCGACGATGACCGGCACGTCCAGCTCGTAGATGAACTGCTTCAGGTTCAGCGGCTCGGCGGCTCCGGAGACATGCTCGGCGGAGACGGTGGTGCCGCGGATCACGAAGATGTCGACCCCGGCGTCCACGACGGCCTTGGAGAACTCGGCGGTGCGCTGCGGGGAGAGCGCGGCGGCGGTGACGACGCCCGCGTCGCGCACCTCCTTGATGCGCTGCCCGATGAGGTCGGCCTTGATCGGGGCCGCGTAGATCTCCTGGAGGCGCCGGGTGGCGGTCTCCGAGTCCAGCTCGGCGATCTCGTCGAGCAGCGGCTGCGGGTCCTCGTACCGCGTCCAGAGGCCCTCGAGGTTCAGGACGCCGAGGCCGCCGAGCTCACCGATGCGGATGGCGGTCTGCGGCGAGACCACGGAGTCCATGGGAGCGGCCAGGAAGGGCAGCTCGAAGCGGTAGGCGTCGATCTGCCACGCGATCGAGACCTCCTTCGGGTCGCGGGTGCGCCGGCTCGGTACGACGGCGATGTCGTCGAAGGCGTACGCGCGGCGGCCGCGCTTGCCGCGCCCGATCTCGATCTCAGTCACGTTGTGGGGCCTTTCCCTCTTGGTCTGCCTGTCCAGTATCCCCGACGCACACCGAAGGGGCGGCCCCGGTGATCCGGGACCGCCCCTCCACGCGCGCGTGGAGCGCAGGAGACTACTTCGTACGGCTGTAGTTCGGTGCTTCGACCGTCATCTGGATGTCGTGCGGGTGGCTCTCCTTGAGACCCGCGGACGTGATGCGGACGAAACGGCCGTTGGCCTGGAGGTCGGGGACGGTGCGCCCGCCTACGTAGAACATCGACTGGCGCAGTCCGCCGACCAGCTGGTGGACGACGGCCGAGAGCGGGCCGCGGTAGGGCACCTGGCCCTCGATGCCCTCGGGCACCAGCTTCTCGTCGGAGGCGACGCCCTCCTGGAAGTAGCGGTCCTTGGAGAAGGACTTCTGCTCGCCGCGGGTCTGCATGGCGCCCAGCGAGCCCATGCCGCGGTACGACTTGAACTGCTTGCCGTTGATGAACATCAGCTCACCCGGGGACTCCTCGCAGCCAGCGAGGAGCGAGCCCAGCATGACCGTGTCCGCGCCGGCGACGAGCGCCTTGGCGATGTCTCCGGAGTACTGCAGGCCACCGTCGCCGATGACCGGGACACCGGCCTCCTTGGCGGCGAGCGACGCTTCGTAGATGGCCGTTACCTGCGGTACGCCGATGCCGGCGACGACACGCGTGGTGCAGATGGAGCCGGGTCCGACACCGACCTTGATGCCGTCGACACCGGCGTCGATGAGCGCCTTGGCGCCGTCGCGCGTGGCGATGTTGCCACCGATGACGTCCACACGCGGGGCGTCCGACTTGATCTTGGCGACCATGTCACCGACCAGGCGGGAGTGGCCGTGCGCCGTGTCGACGACGATGAAGTCGGCGCCCGCCGCGACGAGTGCCTGGGCGCGCTCGAAGGCGTCGCCCGCGACGCCCACGGCGGCGCCGACGAGGAGGCGGCCCTCGCCGTCCTTCGCGGCGTTCGGGTACTTCTCGGCCTTCACGAAGTCCTTGACCGTGATGAGGCCCTTGAGGATGCCCGCGTCGTCGACCAGCGGCAGCTTCTCGATCTTGTGGCGGCGCAGCAGCTCCATGGCGTCCACGCCGGAGATGCCGACCTTGCCGGTGACCAGCGGCATCGGCGTCATGACCTCGCGGACCTGACGGCTGCGGTCGTTCTCGAAGGCCATGTCACGGTTGGTGACGATGCCGAGCAGCTTGCCCGCCGCGTCGGTCACCGGGACGCCGCTGATGCGGAACTTCGCGCAGATCGCGTCGGCCTCGCCGAGCGTCGCGTCCGGGTGCACCGTGATCGGGTCGGTGACCATGCCGGACTCGGAGCGCTTCACCAGGTCGACCTGGTTGGCCTGGTCGGCGATGGAGAGGTTGCGGTGCAGGACACCGACGCCGCCCTGGCGCGCCATGGCGATCGCCATGCGGGCCTCGGTGACCTTGTCCATCGCCGCGGACAGCAGCGGGACGTTCACCCGGACGTTCTTGGAGACGAGCGAGGAAGTGTCGATCTGGTCGGGCGCCATGTCCGACGCGCCCGGCAGCAGCAGCACGTCGTCGTAGGTCAGCCCTAGTGTCGCGAATTTCTCGGGCACCCCAGTCGAAGAACCGCCGTTTGCAGTCATGACACCTTCCCCAAATGGCCTTGATCGGTGCGGATGTCCATGCTAACGGGCTCTGAGGGTGTCTCATTCCACGATCAAGATCATCGGCAAGCTTTGTACGTTCGTACGGCCCCCGGGGCGACGGACCGCTACTGCTCGGCGAGCGCCCGCAGCCTGCTCAGGGCCCGGTGCTGGGCGACCCGCACCGCCCCGGGAGACATCCCCAGCATCTGCCCGGTCTCCTCGGCCGTGAGGCCGACGGCGATCCGCAGGAGCAGCAGCTCGCGCTGGTTGTCCGGCAGGTTGGCGAGGAGCTTCTTGGCCCATTCGGCATCGCTGCTGAGCAGCGCGCGCTCCTCGGGACCGAGCGAGTCGTCGGGCCGCTCGGGCATCTCGTCGGAGGGCACGGCGGTCGATCCGGGGTGCCGCATCGCCGCACGCTGCAGATCGGCCACCTTGTGCGCCGCGATCGCGAAGACGAAGGCTTCGAAGGGGCGTCCCGTGTCCTTGTAGCGCGGCAGCGCGAGGAGCACGGCGACACAGACTTCCTGCGCCAGGTCCTCCACGAAGTGCCGTGCGTCACCCGGCAGTCGGGACAGCCGGGTGCGGCAGTAGCGCAGCGCGAGAGGGTGCACGTGTGCCAGCAGGTCGTGCGTGGCCTGCTCGTCGCCCTCCACCGCGCGAAGTACGAGGGCACCGATCACCGTCGTCTTGTCATCGCGCATCGGTCCATGGTGCCTTGACGGCGACTTATCCGTGGCACCGCGTCCGTAGTTGTGCACTGAAGCGTTATGAGCAGGTGCGCCGGAACTCATCTCCTGCGCCCTCCCCTCCCGCTCGATCGACTCGTCCCCGAGGAACTCCACACCTCAAGGATGCGGCATCGGCGGCGAAACAAGCAGCCGCGGGCGTCCGTCGCCCCGCCCACCTCGTGGCGGGCGGGGATCGCGGTGCCCCCGCGGCGGCACACTCAGCGAACCAGACCCCAGCGGAAACCGAGCGCCACGGCGTGTGCCCGGTCCGAGGCGCCGAGCTTCTTGAACAGCCGCCTGGCGTGCGTCTTCACCGTGTCCTCGGAGAGGAAGAGCTCACGGCCGATCTCCGCGTTCGAGCGGCCGTGACTCATGCCTTCGAGGACCTGGATCTCGCGCGCGGTGAGCGTGGGCGCGGCGCCCATCTCGGCCGAACGCAGTCTGCGCGGGGCGAGCCGCCACGTCGGGTCCGCGAGGGCCTGGGTGACGGTCGCGCGCAGCTCGGCGCGCGAGGCGTCCTTGTGCAGATAGCCGCGGGCGCCGGCCGCGACCGCGAGCGCGACCCCGTCCAGGTCCTCGGCGACGGTGAGCATGATGATGCGCGCACCGGGGTCGGCGGACAGCAGCCGCCGGACGGTCTCCACACCACCGAGACCGGGCATGCGTACGTCCATCAGAATCAGGTCCGAGCGGTCGGCGCCCCAGCGGCGGAGGACTTCCTCGCCGTTGGCCGCCGTCGTCACACGCTCCACGCCGGGCACGGTCGCGACCGCGCGGCGGAGCGCCTCTCGGGCAAGCGGGGAGTCGTCGCAGACGAGGACGGATGTCATGACTGTCCTCCGCGGCTCTCACAGCTGCTGCGCGTCACCTTGAGCCTCCAGGCTGGTACTTATTCGTCACCTGTGCGGTTGACGCTCTCGGACACCTGCCCGAGCGCTTGTTCTTTCAACCGCCTCCGCACTCTCAACGACGGTCACCCGAAAGAGTTACGGGGCGGTCAGCCACGTTCGGCACTCTACGTGAGGGCGCGGACACAGCGCAGAGCGCGCGGGAGACCCTCAACCTTTCATCACAAGCTATGCCCCATTTAGCGCCTTTTCTTCCCTTTTCCTGGTGTCTATGGCTAGATTCGCAATGAGTCATATTTTCATCTCCTTAGATAGTAGATGTACGGTCATGGGCACCGTATCCGCGTCAGAACGGCACCAAGGGGACCAGCAATGGCAGATTTCTCCCGCCTTCCCGGACCGAACGCAGATCTGTGGGACTGGCAGCTCCTCGCGGCCTGCCGCGGGGTCGACAGCTCGCTCTTCTTCCACCCGGAGGGCGAGCGGGGAGCGGCCCGCAGCGCACGCGAGAACTCCGCCAAGGAGGTCTGCATGCGGTGCCCGGTGCGGGCGGAGTGCGCCGCTCACGCGCTCGCGGTGCGCGAGCCGTACGGCGTGTGGGGCGGGCTGACCGAGGACGAGCGCGAAGAGCTCATGGGCCGCGCGCGCAATCGCCTCGTCACGGCCTCCGCGCCGGCGGGCAGAGCCGTGTCACACAGCTGAAGGAACGTTTCTTCAAGAGGGCGCCCCCCCCCGCAGGGGTGCCGATCAGCGGGCGGCAGCCCGCGCGAGGTGGTCCAGCGTGGCGGCGACGGCCGGCACCTGCGCCAGATCCGGCAGCGTGAGCGCGACGATCTCCCGCCGCACGGCAGGCTCCACCGTCACGGTGCGGGCACCCATCGGGCGTACGGACTCGATCGCGAGCTCCGGCAGCACCGCAACCCCCAGACCGGCGCCGACCAGGCCGATCACCGCCGGATAGTCGTCGGTCGCGAAATCGATCCGGGGCTCGAAGCCCGCGCTCTCGCAGACCTCCACCAGTTGCCTGCGGCAGCGGGGGCAGCCCGCGATCCACGACTCGTCGGCGAACTCCCCGATGGTGACCGACTCCGCGTCGGCGAGCCGGTGCCCCTCCGGCACGAGGCCGACGAGCCGGTCCGCGAGCAGCGGTCGTACGACGAGGTCGTCCCACTCCTCCGCCGCCGTCGCCCCTTCGTACCGGAACGCCAGCGCCACGTCGCAGTCGCCCTCCCGCAGCATCTCCACGGAGCGCGGCGGCTCGGCCTCCACGAGGGAGACACGGGTGCCCGGGTGGGCCGCGCGCAGCGCAGCGAGGGCGCAGGGGACGAGCGTGGAGCTGCCGCTGGGGAAGGAGACGAGCCGGACCCGGCCCGCGCGCAGCCCCGCGATCGCGGCGACCTCCTCCTCGGCGGCGGTGAGCCCGGCCAGGATGCCGGCGGCGTGCCTGACCAGCGCCTCGCCCGCCTGCGTCAGACGCATCTCACGGCCCGTGCGGATCAGGAGGGTCGTACCGGCCGAGGATTCGAGGGCCTTCATCTGCTGGCTGACGGCGGGCTGGGTGCAGCCGAGCTCGCGGGCCGCGGCCGAGAAGGAGCCGGTGGCGGCCACGGCGCGCAGGACACGGAGATGACGGGCCTCGATCATGCATCGAGCATAAGCGACGCTTGGACATGGCGCGAAATATTGCTCTGCGCCTTTGAGGGGCGCTCGCTTAGCCTGCCTGCATGGAGCTTCTTTCTGTCAATGTGGGCCGCCGCAAGGCCGCCGAGTACACCGGCGCGCCCTCCGGCCACACCGGTATCGACAAGCGGCCGGTGCGGGGGCCGGTGCTCGTGAGCGCGCCGGGCGCGAAGGGCGTCGGCGGGAGCGGCCTGGCCGGTGATGAGATCTGCGACCTGCGGCACCACGGGGGCAACGACCAGGCGGTGTACGCCTACGCCCGCGAGGACCTCGACGCGTGGCAGCGGACCCTCGGGCGGGACCTGCCCGACGGGGCCTTCGGCGAGAACCTCACGACGTCCGGGGTCGACGTGAACGGCGCGAAGATCGGTGAGCGCTGGCGGGTAGGTTCCGATCTGGTGCTCGAGGTGACGAGCGGGCGCATTCCCTGCCGTACGTTCCAGGGCCATCTCGACGAGAAGGGGTGGGTCAAGCGGTTCACCGACGGGGACGCGCCGGGCGCGTATCTACGGGTGATCGCGCCGGGTGAGATCCGGGCCGGGGACGTCATCGAGATCATCCACCGGCCGGACCACGAGGTCACCGTCGGCCTCCAGTTCCGGGCCGTCACCACGGACAAGGCGCTGCTGCCGCGGCTGCTCGCGGCGGGCGATGCCCTGCATCCGGGGACGGCCGAGCGCGCGCGCAAGTACGTGGCGCAGCAGGCCGCCGCGGTCACCGTCTGAGGCCCGGGTCCTTCCGCGCGACGCGGCGGTCACGCGATCTCACTAGCCTTGGCGCATGACTACGGCTCTGATTACGGGATCTACCGCCGGCATCGGCTCCGCCTTCGCGCGGCGTCTCGCGGGCGACGGGCACAACCTCGTGCTGGTGGCTCGCGACACCAAGCGACTGCGCGAGCAGGCGACCGAGCTGCACGACCGGCACGGCATCGAGGCGGAGGTGCTCACGGCGGACCTCGCGACGGACAAGGGCATCGAGGCGGTCGAGAAGCGGCTCTCGAACCGCAGGGACCCGGTCGACCTGCTGGTCAACAACGCGGGGTTCGGCAACAAGGGCCGCTACCTGGAGGTCTCGCTCGAGGACGAGCTGACCATGCTCAAGGTGCACTGCGAGGCGGTGCTGCGGCTGACGTCGGCGGCGACGGCGTCGATGCGGGACCGCGGCCGCGGCGGTGTCGTGAACGTCGCGTCGGTGGCGGCGTTCGTGCCGCGCGGGACGTACGGCGCCTCGAAGGCGTGGGTCGTGCAGTTCACCCAGGGCGCGGCGAAGGATCTGACCGGGTCCGGGGTGCGGCTGATGGCGCTGTGCCCCGGCTTCGTGCGCACGGAGTTCCACCAGCGCGCCGGGATGGGCACGTCCAACATCCCCAACTGGATGTGGCTCGACGCGGACAAGCTGGTCGCGGTCGCCCTGGCCGACCTCGCCCGCGGCAAGACGCTCTCCGTCCCGGACCCGCGGTACAAGGCGCTGATGGGCGTGGTGAAGGTGACGCCGAGGAACCTGCTCGGCAGCGTCACGTCTCGGACGGGCCGCAAGTACGGGCCGCAGTAGGCCCGGGGGGCCTTTGCGGGGCGCCTTTGCGGGGGGCGGGGTCGCGTCTGCCGGGTTGCCCTTCGTCGCCGGG